>DATKSX010000202.1:0-7569 GCA_035531415.1 Chitinophagaceae bacterium | reverse complement strand
TTCCGAACCATAGGGATACCTCCCTTACCGCATTATTCAGTAAATTGAAATCGGAAACAGATTTCAAACACACTTTCAACTACTATTATCATGGAAAAGGATTGGGTTACCGTATTCACCACCGGGGAAAACTTTGAAGCTGAATTGGTGAAAGGAATGCTGATGGATAACGGAATCAATGCCGTGGTGCTCAACGGAAGAGACTCGGAATTCGGCACTTTCGGAGAGGCCGCGGTTTACGTCCATGTCAGCCAGGCCCCTGCGGCCCAAAAGCTGATCCAGGCCAAATGAATACCTTTATCACCAGAACCCTCACGGCCGCAGTGTTTGCCGCAGTGATGCTGGGAGGTGTCCTCTATTCTCCATTCAGTTTCTTCCTGCTTTTCCTCCTGATCGGTTCAGGGGCTTTGTGGGAGTTCACGCAAATGGCCGGTGCCCTTGACTACCGGTATGGGCGCATCGGGCCGGTGGCCCACCTTCTGGTTCTCACTTCCGGGATCGGGATCATCACCTGTTTTGCCGGAGCCTGGTTGCGATGCGGAAATCTTCCATTCTCTCTTATCGGAAAGTGGATTCTTTGTTGTTCGGCGGTTCTTTATCTGCTTACGGAGCTGACCCTTGGGCAACCCGGAAAGCGGGCCCGGCTCCTCCTTTCGGGATTTGGCCTGGTTTATATTTCTGCGTCTTTCGGTCTCCTGGTGGACCTTAGACTGGAACGACCCTACCATGGGTTTCCCCTGATCCCCCTGGGTCTCATCCTGCTGATCTGGATCAACGACACCATGGCCTATATTGTAGGGTCTCTTGCGGGCCGGACGCCATTTTTCCCCTCCATATCCCCGAAAAAGACCTGGGAGGGAACACTGGGCGGGGCCCTGCTCACCGTGATCGGGGCCGGGTTATTCGGTTGGCTGGGAAATTATTACACCGTGGGAAATTGGATTGTCCTGGGAGGGCTGGTGGCTGTCCTGGGCACAACGGGAGACCTGTTTGAATCCAGACTTAAAAGGATGGCAGGATGGAAGGATTCCGGGCGGCTCATGCCCGGGCACGGGGGTCTCCTGGATCGGTTCGATTCCCTTTTGTTCGTCATTCCCTTTGCATGGGTCTATGTGTTTTTTTTCATATGATCCATATAAAATCGTACTTTGATTTCTCCAATTGCCTGTTCATCCCCAGGGTCTTTTGAATCTTCAACTGAAAATTCCAAACATATGGAAAGAAGGCGTTTCCTGAAGAACACTGCGATCACCGGCATCGGGGTGAAACTGGCCCCCCGTCTCGCTTTTGCATCCCGCCCATCCGCCGCGGACCAGATACGGGTCGCGGTACTGGGAACAAATGCCCGGGGTCTGTCCCATATCACTGCCTACGCAAACATTCCCGGCGTGGAGATCGCCTACATCTGTGATGTGGAAGAAAATGCACTCGCCAAGGGGATGAACCTGGCGACGAAACTTACCGGAAAGGCTCCCCAGTCCAGAAAGGATTTCAGAACCATCCTGGATGACCGAAGCCTGGATGCAGTATCCATTGCCACACCGGACCATTGGCATACCCCGGCCGCCATCCTGGCGATGGCCGCCGGCAAAAAGGTATACGTGGAAAAGCCCTGCAGCCATAATCCCGGCGAAGGGGAATTGCTGCAAAAGGCCATCCTGCACCATGGTGCGATGGTTCAAATGGGCAACCAGCGGCGGTCCTGGCCCAATATCAATGCGGCCATGAAATCCATCCACGGAGGGATTATCGGTAATGCCTATTTCGCCAGGGGCTGGTATACCAATAACCGGAAATCAATCGGGAAGGGAAAAGTGATTCCTGCTCCTCCGAACCTGGATTGGGAGCTTTGGCAGGGTCCGGCACCGAGAAGGGATTACCGGGATAACCTGGTCCCTTATAACTGGCACTGGTTCTGGAACTGGGGCACCGGAGAATCCTGTAATAACGGGACCCATGAGATCGATTGCATGCGCTGGGCGCTGGGAGTGAACTACCCCTCCAAAGTGGTTTCAGGAGGAGGAAGGTTCGCTTTCCATGATGACTGGCAGACCACCGATACCCAAACCCTCTGTTTCGAATTCCCGGAAAACAAGGCGATCAGCTGGGAGGGCAGGAGCTGCAACAATTACCCGGTGGAAGGGAGTGGGAGGGGATTCATCATCTTCGGGGACAAGGGGACCATGGTCAACTTAGGAGACGATGACTTTAAGTTCTTCGATGCGGATAACCATCTCATCAGCCAGAGCCAGCCGGCCCCCAAAGCCGACACCATCAACCCGCTGGGGCCGGGCGCTGAGCTGGACTACTACCATTTCCACAATTTCATTCAGGCCGTCCGGGGAAAGGAACCCCTGAACTCCCCCATTTCCGAGGGACAGAAAAGCGTGCTGCTCTGCCAACTGGCAAATGTCGCCCAAAGGACCGGAACCGCCCTGCACTGCGATCCGGAAAATGGAGGAAGGGTCAAGGATAATCCTCCGGCGATGGAACTCTGGGACCGGCAGTATGAACCCGGATGGGCCCCCCAGGCTTAGGTATGGAATTATTTTAGCACCTTAATCTTTATGCTCCGGAAGGAGACTTCCGTGCCGTGGTCCTGGAGCAGGATATGGCCCTCCTTCCAGCGGCCGAAATTTTTCCAGACCTTGAATTTGCTGATAGCGACCAGTGCCAGGAATTCCCGGGAACCTTTTTCATATTGGAGCATCTTATACCCGTTCAGCCAGTGTTCGGTATGGTTGTCCGGGTAGACGATGATCCTTCCGCGGTTCCAGGCCCCTATCGGCCGGAAAGCTTCGGGAATATCTTTTCTTGGTATCAGGTCATAGAGGGAGGACAGGGTCCGGTCGCCATTCCTGCCAAGCTTGGCATCGGGATGGTGGGCGTCGTCCAGGATCTGGTATTCCAGGCCGATTCCCGATTTCCCATCAGGGTTGTAGGTTTCCTTCACATCGTATTTGACCCCGCTGTTGGCCACTTCCGTGTATTTGAATTCAAACTGAAGGTCAAAGGCCTGGAATTCCCGGTCGGTGACAATGTCCCCACCGGAACCTTCCTCTTGGCCATTGGAAACATGGATCGTGAGGACTCCGTCATGGATCTCCCAACCTTCGGTGGGGAAAGCAGTCCGGAATATCCCTCTCCATCCCGTCGTCGTTTTGCCATCCCATAACAGTTGCCATCCGTTTTTTTGCTCCTGCGCTGAAAGGGTGTTGGGGATATTGTTGACCACGAAGATTTCATCCAGGGGTTTGGCATGCACCCGGGCCGTGCAGATCCGGATCCGCCGAAAACGGATTTTCCCCCGGGTATCTCCCTGGGAGGGGGCAATATAAAGGCTGATATATCCCTGCTGCCGGCTGCTGTCCTCCAGGTTGGAAGCGGGAATTCCGTTGATCCAGGTGCGGATCGTACTGCCGATGCATTCCACATAAAGGTGATTCCATGCTCCGGGGTGGATGGCTTTCCGGGCAGGGGGATCCAGGGTGAGTGGATAGAGCCATTCCCCTTCCGTACTTTCCCTTAATGCTCCGGTCCATCCTCCCTGGGCCGGATCGATGGCCACCTGATATCCGGCAGGATTTTCGGACTTGTCTTCACTGCGGACCAGGATTCCAGCCCGCTGGGAGCTGTCTGCCATAAAATCCAGTTGCAGCATGAAATCCCGATAAGTTTGGTCCGTCACCAGTTGGGCGCCGCCATTTGGTGAGGCCTCGGCAATTAGTGAACCGTCAGCCGGGGAAAATTGGTTCCGGCCTCCGAGTTCGTGCCATCCATGGAGGTCTTTTCCGTCAAAAATGGAGATCCAGTCCTTCAGAGAGGTTCTGGATTGCGCTCCGGCATAACGGGCGACAGGAAAAATCAGCAAGAGCAAGAGTACGGCGACAATAGCGGAACGGAGGAACATGGTTCTGAATTTGGGATCAGAAAATTACTGATAAAGTTTCAAAAGAAGGGACCCGGACCGGGACTTTGGGTTGGGGGGCTTATTTGTACCTTTGAAATTCTTGAAAAGAACCCGCGATGACCATACATAAGGAAGGGTATGCGACCCTGGAGGTATCTTTTATCGGCCTGGCGATCCTGGATGGGTTGCTGTTCTTTTTCCTGAAAACCACCCATCCTACATTCTGCTGGCTGATGCTGATCCTCACTGCGGCCGTCTGGATTTTCCTGGTTTCCTTTTTTCGGGTCCCTTCCAGGAAACTGGTGCAGGATGAGGATCTCATATTCGCTCCAGCCGACGGGAGGGTGGTGGTCATCGAAGAAACCCGGGAAGGGGAATTCTTCATGGACCAGAGGATCCAGGTCTCCATTTTCATGAGCCCCGCCAACGTACACCTGAACCGGAACCCGATTGGCGGAACCGTGAAGTACTCCAAATATCATCCCGGGAAATTTCTGGTCGCCTGGCATCCCAAATCCTCCCTGGAGAACGAACGGCATACGACCGTGATTGCCGGCAGGAGGGTGGAACTGCTGGTCCGCCAGATCGCCGGAGCCATGGCCCGGCGTATTGTGAATTACCTGAAGGAGGGCGACCAGGTGGTCCAGAACCAGGAAATGGGATTCATCAAATTCGGTTCCCGGGTAGACCTGTTTTTCCCCGTTAATGTCCAGATCCTGGTGGAGATGGACCAATTGGTCCTTGGAGGGGTAACTGCAATTGCCCGCATTCCCTGAGAAGGGGCCTTTCGGCCTGGCTGATATCCTTTTCTTTCCATCATTCGTTTCAGGCGTCCCGGGAACCTCCCAGATCTTATCCCTAGAATAAATTCATCAGATCCTTCAGCCCATTAATGGTATGGGTAGGATAGCGGCCCTTCACGGGAACAGCCGGATTAAAATAAATCTGGTCCATGCCGGCATCCATCGCGCCCTGGATATCCACCTCGAAATGGTCCCCGATCATTACGGTTTCCGAGGCAGAGACATGGACCCGCCGCAACGCGAAATCGAAGATTTCCCGGGCTGGTTTAAGATAACCGGCCTCTTCCGAAGTAATGACATGCGTGAAATAATCTTTTATCCCTGAATGAATCAATTTCCTTTCCTGGGTCTCCATGAATCCGTTGGTGATCAGATGAATAGGGTACCTTTTTTCCCTAAGGTAGTCCAGTACCTCGATGGCATTTTCGAAAAGATGTTTTTTCTGGGGAAGCAGGTCCAGGAACCGAACACTCATGGTCCGGGAAAGGGGCTCATCGGCGATCCGGAAATCCACCAAGGTGACGTACATCCTTTTCCACCGGAGCAGGTCCCTGGAGATATATCCCTTGCGGAACCGCTCCCAGAAAATTCCATTGTGGTAACGGTACCGTTCATGAAATTTTTCAAAGACAGGGATGCCTTTTTCTTCCAGGCGAAATTCCTCATAAAGATCCATAAGGGTTTCCCTGGAGTTTGTTTCAAAATCCCAGAGGGTATGGTCCAAGTCGAAGAAAATATGACTGTACTTCATGGATGGATTACAGGAATGGACCCAAAATTACGGGATATTGCAACAAAGATTCCAACCCATCCTGAATGGGGCCTGATTACCATCAGATCCTGTTGATATTTGAATAAAGATGCCAATCCAATTCCAGTCCCGGAAAAGTACTAGCCCGAATTTCACTTGCAATCACATCATATCTGGTGAATCAGTCAGGCGGTCAAAAAAACGAGCTTAAGCCGCAGAAAATCAAAGATTGGGTGATTCCCCCGTGAATCTTACGGGCTGAGGCAATTTTTAATGGGGGAATTAAGATTTAGATATTCGGCAGGGATGGGAAGGCCCCCGGGCTTATTTAAATATCCGGAGGTCGAATGGAAATTTTTTTGTGTGGACAATTTGAATTCGGAGGAAGTCAGGGTGGGAAGGATTAATTAAAAGGTTGAAGTCACCTTGGGTAACTGCTGAAGGAACTCTCAGGACGGCATATTTATTTTCTGCAATAAACTGATCTCCGATCGCCTGAGTAGAAAGGGAATGTGGCCACGCATTCCAGTCCGGCGGAAGACGAGTAGTTTCAAGTTGGAAGGCACTGATATCGTCTGGGACAAATAGGGTGACCATGACATAGTCATCTGGGAGTGTTGCCAGGGTAAAATGCACAGCGACTTCTGCCATGGCAAGAGACCTGTTGGCGGCTGTATAAATCATTTCGATACCGACTGAGTTCCAACGTGCGCCTTTCAATGCGGCTCCCATACCCCATGGGGTGCCTGCAAATTTTTCCCGGGAGAGACGGAAGGCTTCCATCAGGCGAGTATTCCGTAATTTATCCTGGTAAGCTCCCCAACGACCAATTCTTTTCCGTAAGAATCTTTCAATAATTCGAGGGGTTTGCGCTTGCCCAAGGCAAAATTCGGAGTACCGAGCCAGAGCCTGAATTGCTTCATGTTGCCAAAGACGTCCAGACCAATATTGGTGACTTCTGCCATTTCGATGATCTTCTCCGATTGGAGGCGGTCGAAAACTTTATCTGATTGTTTATATCGGTGGAGTGATTTGGAGGAAAGGCTGAGTATTTCTGTCCAATCGTCTTCCGCTAATGGAGTATAGTCCTGGATGGTGTTGAATAAGGAATAGGGAACACCTTTCTGGATCATGAAGATCATGGCCATTTTATCGGACATAAAAGTATCGAAGGTGTAACGTATCAGGGTGATTTTAAACGCTTTATTTTCATTATTCCAATCCTTGAAAATGGAAAAAATTTGATTATCCAGTTTCTTTCTTATTTTCAAAATAGGATCAGGCATCTTTAAATCTTTTGGACATTTGTCTGCAAAATTAGGACATTTTTCTGAAAATTTTATCTGATCAGATGGAAGGCAAACTGGGGGTAAGGGGATGCCATTTCAAGGTTTTGGAAAAGTACCCTGGGGCGCATGGCCTCCTCTTGGTTTCTGAAAATGAAATCCTTAATACCCGGATGGGTTCCCCCAATCACCCCCTTTAACTATATTTGTCCGAATGGAGCCAAATCCTAAGATTGAATCCTTTCTCAGGGAAATCGAAACTGCAGAGCTGAACAGCGAAGGATCGCTTGAAAGTTTCCGCATCCGGTTCCTGGGCTCCAGGGGGTTGCTTAAATCCCTGTTCGCCGGATTGAAGGATATTCCTGCCGGGGAAAGAAAGGAGTATGGCCAACAGATCAATGCCCTAAAAGAAGCGGCAGAGGGTAAGTACGCAGCCGCAAAAGCATCCCTGGAACTGCCTGGAACGCAACAGGAAAGTCCTGATCCTACCCTCCCGGGTACAGCCCCCCCGGTCGGCAGCAGGCATCCCATTTCCATTATCCGCAACCAGCTGATCCGCATTTTCGACCGGCTGGGATTTACGGTTGCCGAAGGCCCGGAGATCGAAGATGACTGGCATAATTTCACGGCTCTCAACATGCCAAAGGACCACCCTGCCCGGGACATGCAGGACACTTTCTATATTTCCCGTAACCCGGACTGGGTGCTGAGGACCCATACCTCGTCGGTCCAGGTCAGGGTGATGGAACAGGGAAAACTCCCGATCCGGATCATCTGTCCTGGCCGGGTCTACCGCAATGAGACGGTTTCTGCCCGGGC
>DATKSX010000201.1:0-4078 GCA_035531415.1 Chitinophagaceae bacterium | reverse complement strand
TGAAAGAAGGAACCAAAGCGCCCGCATTCCGTACCCTGGACCAGGATGGCAACCCGGTCTCCCTTTCCGATTTCAAGGGGAAGAAAGTGGTGCTCTATTTCTACCCGGAGGATGATACCCCGGGCTGTACAGCCCAGGCCTGCAACCTCAGGGATCATTACACCGGACTGAAAAAGAAGGGGTTCGAAGTTCTTGGGGTAAGCATGAACACCGGGGCAAGCCATAAGAAATTTGAAAAGAAATTTGACCTCCCATTCCGCCTCCTGGCTGACACCGATGGAAAAATGGTTCATGCCTACGGGGTTTACGGTGAAAAGCAGCTCTTCGGACGTAAATTCATGGGAATCCACAGAACCACCTTCCTGATTGACGAAAAGGGGATCATACGAAAGATTATCCTGAAGCCGGATACCGCCCATCATACCGAGGAGGTGCTCCAGGCCTGGGAGGAAATCTCCCGGAACGGAGGTCAATGAGCCGGATTTTCTGGGCGGACCCCAGGCAACCTTCCGGGTTGCCAGCCCGATATATTTGGTAAATCACCGGAATTCCATATTGTGGCGCCTGATGAGGATCAAATAGTTGGTATCCTGAAAGGGTGCCAGCGGGACCTTAGGGAAAGTCAGAAAAAAATGTATGACTTTTTCTATGGGTATGCCATGTCTATCTGCCTGAGGTATTCCAGGAACCGGGAGGACGCAATAGAAGTGCTGCATGACGGATTTCTCAAGATTTTCAAAAATATAGGGGGGTTCCGGATCGAGGGCACCGGGAAGCAGGTTCTTTATCCTCTTCAGGCCTGGATCAAGAAAATCATGATCTACACCGCCATTGACCGTTACCGGGCCCAGCAAAAATATTCCGGACAGGAGGATATCCATCTGCACGAGCACGCGCTTTACCAGGCGGCGCCAACTCCCCTGGATTCCATGGCCTATGAGGAGTTGATGGGTCTTGTCCAGGCGCTCAGCCCCGGATACCGGGCCGTATTCAACCTTTACGTGATCGACGGTTTCACTCATGAAGAAATTGCAGAAAAACTCGGCATTTCCTCCGGCACCTCGAAGTCCAACCTGGCCCGGGCCAGGGAAGTCTTAAAAAAAAGGTTAAAAAAAATTGATATCAGAAACCCACTAGGATATGCCAAAAGATGATCTAGACCAGTTATTCCTGGACGCCGCGGACTGGTTCCGTCCCGTGCAACAGCCGGAGGACTGGACTAAAATGGCTGCCTTGCTGGACCGCAGACCGGCAAGAAAGCTCAGACCGGTGGCAATTGCCCTGGTCTTTCTGGCCCTGCTTGCGGGAGGTTTCCTGCTGGTCCGGTCCATGCACCCCACCCAGGCTGCCTGTCCGGGTTGCAGCTCCCGCCTGGTGCAGGATCATCATGCCGCGGTATCCCGGGCAGCCGGGGTATCTGCCCGCGGAAAAGTCGCGGAAAATGCCCCGCTGGCCAACCCGTCCCCAACCGCAAAGTCTCTTTCCGGATCGGATCGTTCCTTTCAATCCCGGGGAAGGGTAGTTCCAGGTGGATCCCCCCGGCATCAGGTGGCCCTGACTTCCTCTTTAGGCAAAAATCAGCCCTTGGTATCCGCGGCAGGGGCAAATGCCATTCTGGCCACTCCATCCAACCCGGGCACCCGGTCCGGGGTGGGGCTGGTTCAGCCAGGGGCTTCCCCTGCTGCAATTCCTTCCGGACCGATGGTTTTGGGGGGCAATGCCCCGATCGGAGTGATCCCTTTCAATATGCCCTCCATTGCCCTGGAAGTATTTGGCAGGGCCCCGGTGAGCCTGTCGGACCAATCCCCCCCGGTACCCAAAATCAGACGACCCGCAATGATCCGGTGGCAGGCAGACCTGCTTTTGGGTCCTGACCTGACCCTGGTCACGAGCAGTCTCTGGAGCAACCCCGGGATGGATGCCGGGATCAGGATGTCCTACCATTTTTCCGAAAAATGGCAGCTGGAATCCGCCCTGCTCTATTCCAGTAAAATTTACAAGGCGCTGCCTTCCGAATATCATCCCATCCAGCCCTACACGGGAATGCCTGACCTGCAACAGATTAACGCCAATTGCCGGGTAATCGACCTGGCCCTGGATGTCCGGTATAATTTCAAGACCACCCTGGGCGGTACCTGGTTTGCAGAAGCAGGACTGTCCTCTTACTGGATGAACCGGGAGGCTTATACCTTTAATTACAAATCCGGCGGCTACCCTACCTCCACCTCCTTGGCCATCAGCAATATGGACCGGCATCCCCTGTCCATTCTGAACCTTTCGGCAGGATACGAGTTCCGGTTAAGCCGCAGGGTTTCCTGGCAGGTTCAGCCATTTCTGAAGCTTCCCCTATCGGGGATCGGATATGGCAGGGTCCACCTGGTGAGCACGGGAATGCTGTTTTCCATAAATTACGGGTTATGAGGATCCGGATGCCTGCCCCGGTTTACCGGTGGAGTCATGGAGCATCCCTCCTCCCCGATGCCCCGGGATGGCTAAATGGCTTATTTTCGCCGCCGTTCCGACAAAAGAATAAAAATGAAGCCATTTTCCGGGATTCTTATCCTCTCCCTGACAGCCGCCCTTTCCGCCACAGCCCAAAACAACAGCATCTGGATATCGCGCAATGCCGACATCTCCTTATTCTCCTCGGCACCGATCGAGAACATCGATGCCAAATCCACCCAGGGCGTTTCGGCCATCAACCCCAGGACCAGGGACGTGTATTTCAAGGTGCTCATCACCACCTTCCAGTTCCGCAACAGCCTGATGCAGGAACATTTCAATGAAGACTTCATGGAAAGCGACAAATATCCCTACGCGGAATTCAGGGGAAAGATCCAGGACTCCACGGACCTGGAAAAGGACGGAACCTATTCTGTCACGGTGAAGGGGACCCTTTCCATCCACAATGTTTCGAAGGTTTATACGGTTCAGGGAAAGATAGATGTATCGGGAGGAAAGATCACCGTCCATTCCAGGTTCGATGTTCGGCTGGCCGATCACCACATCACTATTCCGAAGCTGGTGGTCCAAAATATCGCCGAAGTCATCCAGGTGACCATCGATGCCTCCTACACCGCTTCCCCAGGGTAAGGACTCAGTATTCTTAAATCTCTCATGTAAACTACCCTGCACCAAGAGTGCAGGGCGTTAACCATGCACTATGATACAGAATTTAAACCAAACTCGAATGCCACCATTGCATCGACTGTTTGATTTTCCGGGGTTATTTACGGAACCCCCAATTGGTGTCGAGCACCCCGGGTGCCTGTTAAGCAGATACCCTATCGTAACTTTTATGCTTTTACGTCCCGGGAAGATTTCCCCGGGTAACCCTATAGCATGTCAAAGATCTAAGGCAAAAATTCAAAAAAACTAAAAAAGGAAGTGGTTCTCCTCCCTGCGGCAAGACCGCAGGGTTTCCGAACCCGAATTTTATGAAACGAATCCTGTTGCTGGCCGCACTCAGCATGCTGGCCTGGGGCTGCCCCGCCCAAACGGACCTGAGCAAACTATTTCCGGATTCCAGCCTCCAGAAGGGGCACCAGCCCGAGAGGGCCACTTTTAAATCCTCCCGGCTGCTGCTGAGCAACACAAACGAAACGGCCCTGAAGCATACGCTGGTGTTCTATCTGGAGCACCGCTTCGATGACATTGCAGGGGCAGACGGGGGGATCAAAACCTTTTATGGATTTGATTTGACCCAGGATGTCAATATCTCCTTCGATTACGGCATTACGGACCGCCTTACCTTAGGAGTGGGACGATGTAAGGGCTCCCCGGAAATCGCCTTCAACGCAGCCCAAAATGGCAAAGCCGTATACCTCAATTCCCAGTCCCAGCTCTGGAATGCCAGCCTGAAGTATCGGCTCCTGGAGCAAACCACGGACAACCATATGCCCTTTTCAGTCACCCTGTATGGAGATGCCGTGATTTCCACCATGGCCGCCAGCACAGATACCTTTTCGGATGCCTATTTCCAGAAGCCGGCCGACCGGCTCAGTTTCTGCGGCCAGGTGATCCTGGCAAAAAAGTTCAGCGATCAGTTTTCCGCGGAATTGCTGGGATCCGTGGTACA
>DATKSX010000200.1:0-3034 GCA_035531415.1 Chitinophagaceae bacterium | reverse complement strand
GATCCCGGATATCATTTGAGCGGATCGTTCTGCAGGATATTGGAGCAGGGCCTGGCAAATCTCATCGGCTCCGGTGTCTGCAAGGCGGGCACAGGAAAGGATTTTTTCCGGATTTCCCAAAAAGAGCTGGAACAGGGAAAGGGGGTACACCCCCACATCCAGCAGGGATCCTCCTCCCAGCCTCATATTGTAAAGTCTGCCTTCCCTGGAAGAAGTTCCTTTGAAGCAGAAGTCCGCAAGGACCATCCGGAGATCCCCGATCTCCCCTTCCTTGATCAGGCGCTCCGTGGTGCGGATGACGGGAAGAAAGCGGGTCCACATGGCCTCCATGACAAAGAGGCCTTTTTGCAGGGCCATTCCGGTGAGCTTACTGGTCCCGGCCCAGGACAGGGTCATCGGTTTTTCGATCAGCAGGGGTTTTCCCCGTTCCAGGCAAAGGAGGGCGTGTTCCAGATGAAACCCGTGCGGAGTGGCAATATAGATGACATCGACGGAGGGGTCTTCCGCAAGGGAAATATAATCCGCATGGTAACGGCAGCCCCCGAACTTCCCGGCAAATGCAGCAGCCCGCTCCGGATCCCGGGATGCCACTGCTTCCAGCAGCACTCCCCCGGTATGGTTTAGGGCTTCAGCGAACTTTTCCGCGATATGACCGGGGCCCAGAATGCCCCATCGGATGGGTGTCGGCATGGATCAGGAAGATGAATGGCCCGCAGGAGAACAAGCCTGCCAAAGATAGCGGGTCTTTCGGGAAGCCGCGCAAATCCAGTGCGCAGCGGGTTGCTTATCTTTGGTGGGAACGGATTGACTTTTGCTTTAGCCAACTTCCCCGAGAAATTGCTCCAGGCTGATTTTGGATTGGATCCGGAAAAATTGAAATGATAAAATAATGAACCCAGCACATCCTGAAACCAGGAGGGATTACCGGCTGAATTTCGAGCAGGAAATCCGGATTCTGAACCCGGAACAACGCGTCGCGGTGGATCAAACCGAGGGGCCGGTCCTCGTAATCGCGGGCCCGGGCACCGGAAAAACCCAGATACTCGCCGCGCGGATTGGAAATATCCTGAAAAGGACCGACACTCAGGCCCGCAATATCCTCTGTCTGACCTTTACGGAAAACGGGCAGGTGGAAATGCGCAACCGCCTTTTCACCCTAATCGGCCCGGATGCTTACCAGGTCCATATCCATACCTTCCATTCCTTCTGCAACCTGGTGATCCAGGAGAATATCTCCCAATTCGGGAAGCTGGGGCTGGAACCCATTTCCGAACTGGAGGAAATGGAGCTGATCCACCGGGTGATGGACACCATGAGGGCAGGGAATCCCCTGAAACGATATAAAGGGGATATCTATGCGGAATGGAGAAAGCTGGCCAACCTGTTCAGATTAATGAAAAAAGAAGCCTGGACCCCGGCTTACCTGAAGGAAAGGATCGGTCAATACCGGACCGAGATTCCAGACCGCCCGGAATTCCGGTACCAGCGGGCCTATAAGGAAAATAAGGCCGGCGACCCCAAGAAAGCCCTGATCGAAGCAGAAGTGGACCGGATGATCAGCCTGGAAGCGGCGGTGGACCTTTTTGATCCCTATCAGGAAATGCTTCAGGAACAGTCCCGGTATACTTATGAGGACATGATCCTTTGGGTCATCAGGGCATTCCGGGAGAACCCCATACTCAAGGCGGAATACCAGGAACGGTTTCTCTATATCCTGGTTGATGAGTTCCAGGACACCAGTGGTTCCCAGAACCAGCTGCTCACCCTGCTGACCGATTTCTGGGAAGAGCCCAACATCTTCGTGGTTGGGGATGACGACCAAAGCATTTTTTCCTTCCAGGATGCCAATGTGGCCAATATCCGGGATTTTGCTTCCCGGTTCGGCAACAAGATTTTCAAAGTGGTCCTGAAGGAAAATTACCGCTCCACGCAGGCGATTCTGGATACCGCAGGATCGCTGATCAGCCATAACAAGGAACGGATTGTGCTGGATGATCCCACCCTGACCAAGGAGCTGGTATCGGCAAATCCTTCCCTGCCCGTTCCACCGCCAACCCCGGAAGTGATCCGATACCGGGATCCCCTTCAGGAAACCGCGGCCATACTGGCCCGGATCGAGGACCTCATCGCTGCAGGAACTTCCCCTTCGGGGATCGCGGTGATTTACCGTCTGCACAGGCAGGGGGAGGACCTGGTCGCCCTGATGACCAAAAAATCCATTCCCATCAATATCCGCAGGAAGCTGGATATCCTGAAACTGCCCTTCGTCCGGAAGATCCTTACGCTCCTGGAATATATCAGTCTGGAATCCAGGGAGGCCTATTCGGGCGACGACCTGCTGTTCCAGCTGCTCCATTATGATTTCTTCGGGATCCGGCCGGTCCGGATCGCAAGGCTCAGCATCGCGGTTTCCGAAAAAAACCACCATTCCGGGACCAGTTTCCAATCTGTTCGCCGGGCCATCAGTGAGGAGGTCCTGGATCAGGCTCCGGGCCTCTTCGATTCCCCGGATCAGAATGAACTGCGCAGGGCCAGCGACGCCCTGGAATACCTGATTGGAAATGCAGACAACCTTACCATCCAGAACCTGTTCGAAGAATTGGTCCGGAGGGCCGGGATCCTGACCTACATCATGCAGTCCCCGGAAAAAGCCTGGCTGATCGAGGTTCTTCAAAGCCTTTTCAGTTTCATCCGGGAAACCAATAAAAAGGAGCCTGAACTCGATGTTCAAAGGCTGGTGAAGATTCTGAGGCTGATGGAAGCAAACGATATTTCGGTAGAACTTGAAAACGTGGTGTCCTCCGCTGAGGGGGTCACCCTCGTTACGGCCCATGGCTCCAAGGGATCGGAGTTCAGCCATGTCTTCCTGATGGGTTGCAACAGCAATATCTGGGATGATGTGAATAGCCGAAACCGTTACGGGTTCAAGTTTCCGGACAACCTGCATTCCAGCCAGAATGCCGTCGATCCCCTGGAAGAGTCCCGCCGGCTTTTTTATGTAGCCATGACCCGGGCCAAGACCCATCTTTATATT
>DATKSX010000199.1:0-7480 GCA_035531415.1 Chitinophagaceae bacterium | reverse complement strand
CAAATTCCTTGAAGCCCATCCCAAGGTCGCCCAAGTGAATTATGTGGGCCTCCCCTCCCATCCCGATTACATCATCGCCAAAAAGCAAATGAAACACCCGGGGGCCATGCTGAGCTTTGAACTGAAAGAAGGACTTGAGGGAGGAAAACGGTTTATCAATAAGCTGGTCATGTGCGTCCGGGCGGTCTCCCTGGGGACATGCGACACCCTGATCTCCCACCCCGCCTCAATGACCCATTACGGAGTCCCTGCCGACCAGCGCAGGGCCCACGGAATTACCGATGGTCTGATCCGGATGAGCGTGGGCATTGAAAACCTGGAGGATATTCTCAATGACCTGGAACAGGCCCTGAATTGACCGCCAAAACCCCATCCTCCAGGGCGATGAAGATCCAGATCCGCCAGGCAACTCGCAGCGACTGCCCCAGAATGCTCGAACTCATCCGGGAACTGGCGGAATTCGAAAGGGCCCCTGAGTCCGTTACCGTTACCCGGGAACATTTCGAAGAATCGGGATTCGGGGAACATCCCGTCTGGTGGGCCTATGTTGCCTCGATATCCGACGAAATAAGCGGGGTCCGGGATTATATCGCGGGATTCGCCTTGTATTATATCCGGTATTCGACCTGGAAAGGGCAAAGGATGTACCTGGAGGATATCCTGGTTACGGAAGCCTACCGGGGCAGGGGATTGGGGAAACTTTTATTCGAAAAACTGATCGAGGTGGCCCGGGATAAAAAATTCGACGCGATCGGATGGCAGGTTCTGGACTGGAATGACCGGGCAATCTCTTTTTACGGAAAATACGGAGCACGGTATGATGAAGGCTGGCTGAATGCCTGGATTCCCCTGGATTAGGTTATTCCGGAAACTTCCACCCCCGGGTCTATTTTTTGCACCAGGCCCTGCAGCACCTTCCCCGGACCCACTTCAGTGAATTTTTTAGCCCCTTCCTGAACCATGGCCCGGACCGATTGGGTCCAGAGTACCGGCATGGTAAGCTGCAGATTGAGGTTTTCCCGGATTTGTTCCGGATCAGTTACTCCCGTTGCCACCACATTCTGAAACACGGGGCAGGAAGGTTTCTGGAAATGGGTCCGCCGGATGGCGGACTGGAGTTCCTGCCGGGCAGGTTCCATGAGCGGGGAATGGAAGGCACCACCGACGGGAAGAATAAGGGCCCTTTTGGCGCCCGCCGCCTTCATCCTGACACAGGCTTCCTCCACTCCCCTGACCGTGCCGGAGATCACCACCTGGCCGGGGCAGTTATAATTGGCCGGAACCACTGTTTCCCCGGTTTCTTCCATCAATTTCCGGCAGACTTCTTCCACCTTGCCATCTTCAAGGGCCAGAATTGCTGCCATGGTGGAGGGAACCAGTTCACAGGCCATTTGCATGGCGTTGGCCCGGGCTGCAACCAGTTTCAGGGCAGTATCGAAATGGAGGCACCCGCAGGCGGCCAGGGCGGAGAATTCCCCCAGGGAATGGCCCGCAACCATATCCGGTGCCAGGTCCCCGGCGCAACGAAATGCGATCACCGAATGAAGGAAAATGGCCGGCTGGGTTACCCTGGTCTGTTTGAGGTCCTCCCCGGATCCCTCGAACATGATGTCCGAAATCCGGAATCCCAGGATATCGTTCGCTTCCTCAAACCACCGGATGGCCCCGGGCTCCTTTTCATAAAGGTGCTTTCCCATCCCGGGAAACTGGGATCCCTGTCCCGGGAAAATATACGCGTGTCCCATCCGGAAAAATTTGGATTACTTGATCAGGTCTGCAGAAATCAGGCGGATGAACTCCGACCGGGTGGAATTTTTACCGAACTCCCCGCTGAAGGCGGAAGTGGTCGTCACGGAATTCTGTTTCTGAACCCCCCGCATCATCATGCAGAGGTGTTGGGCCTCAATTACTACGGCGACACCCTGGGGTTGAAGGGAATCCTGTATCGCATTGAGGATCTGGTGGGTAAGCCGCTCCTGCACCTGAAGCCTTCTGGAAAAGCAATCCACCACCCGGGCGATCTTGCTCAGGCCGGTGATGTATCCGTCCGGGATATAGGCAACATGGGCCTTCCCGAAAAAAGGTAGCATATGGTGCTCACATAGGGAGTACAGTTCAATATCTTTCACGATCACCATCTCACTATAGGCCTCCTTGAATTTTGCAGCATTCAGGATGGCCATGGCATCCGCATGATATCCCTGGGTCATGAACTGGAGGGATTTGGCCATCCGCTCCGGAGTCTTCAGCAACCCCTCCCGGTCCGGGGAATCCTCGATCATCCGGATCACGTTCCGGTAGAGGTCCGCCAGGGCAACCGTGGTGGACTCATCATGGTGCTCCGTTTTCTGATAAGCCATATTGAAGACATTATTTTTTTGGAATCCCGCTGGCGACCTGTCAACTTTGCGGGGCCAGGTTTAGGTCGGAATTATCTGCCGAAATATTCCACATAGATGTTGCGGGTCTCCAGGACCTTAATGCAATGCAGGACAGCACCATCTAACCTGGATTCCAGCTGCTCCCAGATCCCGATGGCCAGGTTCTCTGCAGAGGTAAACTTACCTTTCATGAAATCCACATCCAGATTGAGGTTGCGGTGATCCACCTTCTCGATGACCAGGTCCTGGATCAGATCCCCCAGCGTCTTGGCATTGTAAACGAACCCGGTGTCGGGGCTGGGATCGCCCTTGATGGTCACATGAAGTTCGTAATTATGGCCGTGCCAGTTCTCATTGGCGCATTTGCCAAAAACCCTGAAATTTTCCTCCGGACTCCAGGCGGGATTATGCAATTTATGGGCTGCATTAAAATGTTCCACCCGCGTCAGGAAAATCATCGTCTTCAGGGATTTGGCCCAAATTTACAATTATTTGTGCCGCTGCAAATTCGTTTAATTTGCACCCATGGAACTGCTGCTGACCGCTGCCACGGCCCTGGAGATCGAACCAGTCTGCCACTGGCTGGGCCGCGAGGAGCAACCCGGGGTTTACCTCCACGGAGACCACCGAATCAGGGTGCTGATCTCCGGGGCAGGAATCCTGCGGACTACTTACCATCTGACCCGCTGGCTGATGGATTACCCCTGCGACCTTGCCATTCAGGCCGGGATCGCGGGCAGTTTCCGGGAAGAATTTTTGCCCGGCACCGTATTTGCCGTTGAAAAGGAAATCCTGGGGGACACTGGAGCCGGGGATGGACCCGTTTTCAGAGACCTGTTCGATATCGGACTCGCCGGTAAAAATGATCCTCCTTTCCGGGACGGGATGCTGATCAATCCCCTGGGGCGGGTGGCGGGACCCTGGGAGCCCACTGGACTGGATTGGGCCAAAGGGATCACGGTCAATAAGGTGACCGGCGATCCGCAAACCGTCCGGAACTTGGTGGAAAAATATGATCCGGACCTGGAAACCATGGAGGGCGCAGCCTTCCATTTCGTATGCCTGCTCAAGCCGGTACCTTTCCTCCAGGTCCGGGCCATTTCCAATTATGCCGGCCACAGAAACCGGGAAAGCTGGGATATCCCCATCGCCTGCCGGAACCTGCACCAGGCCCTGATCCCCATTTTGGAAAATCCGGGTGGACTGGATCTCACCTAAAAATTATTTCTTGACCAGGCCGTTGTCCAAACCGGAGAAAAAACTCACCCTTGGGTTCAGTCCATGCCCCAATGACACTTTTATTTTCGAAGCCCTGGCCAACGGCAGGATCGAGACCGGGGAATTACGGTTCGAGCCGGTCCTGGAAGACGTGGAGACCCTGAACCAATGGGCACTGGAAGGGAAACTGGATATTTCCAAGATCAGCTTTGCCACCCTGTTGCAGTTGAAGGACCGCTATGCCCTGCTGCCTTCGGGAAGCGCCCTGGGCAGGGGTTGCGGCCCCTTGCTGGTCTCCAGGACACCCATATCACCGGATCAGGTATCCTCCCGGTCCATCGCCATACCCGGCATCCATACCACCGCTAACTTGTTACTGGATTTTTCCTTCCCTTCTGCAAGTCGCAGGATCCCGATGCGTTTTTCCGCCATCGAAGATGCCGTCCTTGAAGGAACGGCTGACCTGGGGGTCCTCATCCACGAAAACAGGTTCACCTACGAGGCCCGGGGGTTGTTCCGCGTTCTGGATTTGGGGGAATTCTGGGAGGCAAAAACCGGAGCCCCGATTCCACTTGCGGGTATCGCAGCGAAAAAAAGCCTCCCCCCGACGGTCCGCAAAAGGATCGGAGAGCTGATCCGCGAAAGCCTGGTGCATGCTTACAGCCAGGGTCCGGAATTATCGGCCTATGTGACCTCCCATGCCCAGGCCATGGACCCGGAAGTCATGCGCCGGCATATCTCTCTTTATGTGAATGCCTACACCATGGACCTTGGACCGGAGGGCCGCAAAGCCGTCCGCATCCTTTCCCGGCAGGCATTTCGGGCAGCCGGTGAGCCAGTCCGAAAAGGGGCTCGGAATTCTTAGAACAACAGGGAGAGGTGGAGCAGGGAATGGATCTGTTTAACCACCAGGTTGCGGTATTTCTTAATGCCGCAGGACGCAACCCATTTCACTCCCGACAGAGCATTGGACAGGAAGATCTCGTCAGCATGCAGGCAATCCAGCTGGGTGACATGCTTTTCGGTAACCTTGATTCCATTCAGGTGCAGCAGTTGCAGCAGGTATTTGCGCGTGACCCCCGCAACGCATCCTTCGGTCAGGGAAGGAGTGGATATCTGGTTGTTGCGGATCAGGAAAACATTGGCAACCGTTGAATCAGCAACCCGTTCATGGGTGTTGAGTACGAAGCAGTCGTTCAGTTTCTTTTCCCGGGCATGAATGGCTGCCATCACATAGGGCAGGTAATTGTTCGATTTGAGATTGGATAATTCGTCGCAGGATTTGCGGGCGCCAGGGAAGAAATCCACCGTCAAACCATGATCGTTGAGCTTTACCACTTCCTTGGAAAGGGGCCAGGCCTGAATTACGAAATTGGGGCTCGGGTTGGTGGATTCATGGATCAGGCCATCGGAACGGTAAATGGTGAGCCGGACCCTTCCCAGGGCAAAAGCGCCGTTCTTTTTGCATAAATCCTGGATACAACCTTCCAGATATTCCGCTGAAAGGGATTGGGGGACGGAAAACTTCAAAACCCTCATGGTGGAAAAGAGCCTTTCGAAATGCAGGTCTCTCATGAGCAGTTTTCCATTATAAACCCGGATGGTTTCAAAACAACCGTCTCCATAACGAAAGGACCGGTTGTCCGCACTCAGGATGGGTTTGGAGGCGTTAATGGTTTTCCCATTCTGGATCAGGTAACCCATTCATTGGATTTTGGCGTGTCGAAATTAAAAAAAGGAACGGCAATTCCCGAACAAATCTGAGGGATCTGGTCCGGGACTCCGGGAGGAATGCAAAAACATGAAAACCGGTCTAAAGGTGCATTTCCGGGATATCCCCTTCCACTATTAGCCTTCCCGCAGTCCGCCTTTGAATTTCCTCCACGCTAACTCCGGGGGCCCTTTCCAAAAGGCGAAACCCTTCCGGGATGATTTCCAGGACAGCCAGATCCGTGAACACCCTTTTAACGCATCTCACCCCGGTAAGGGGAAGGTTGCATTCCCTCATCAGTTTGGAATCTCCCGCAGGAGTGCAATGCATCATGGCCACCGCAATATGTCTTGCCGAAGCCACGAGGTCCATGGCCCCTCCCATTCCTTTCACCATCTTTCCGGGAATCTTCCAGCTGGCAATGTCCCCCTGGTCCGACACTTCCATGGCTCCAAGGACCGTAAGGTCCACTTTGCCGGCACGGATCATCCCGAAACTTTCAAAGGAATCAAAAAAACAGCCCCCTGGCAGCAGGGTGACTGTTTCTTTACCGGCATTGATCAGATCCGCATCGATTTCATCCTCGCGGGGATAAGGACCCATTCCCAGCATCCCGTTCTCAGACTGGAGCATGATCTGGATTCCTTCGGGAATATAATTGGACACCAGAGTGGGGATGCCAATGCCAAGGTTCACGTAATATCCGTCCTTCAGTTCCCTGGCCACACGCCTGGCGATTCCGTATTTGTCCAGCGCCATAAATTGTATTTTGAAATCAGGTTACCGGGGTATTGAGATGCACCGTCCTTTTTTCGATCCTTTTCTCATAATTGCTGCCCTGCAGGATCCGGTGGACATAAATGCCCGGGACATGAATCTGGTCGGGATCGAGCTCCCCTGCCTGGACCAATTGTTCCACCTCAGCCACTGTTACTGTTCCAGCCCGGGCCATGGAAGTGCTGAAGTTCCGGGTGGTCTTTCGGAATACCAGGTTGCCCATCACATCCCCCTTCCAGGCCTTGACCAGGGCAAAATTCGCATGGAGAGCCAGTTCCAACAGATAATGCTTCCCCTGGAATTCCCGGACCTCCTTTCCCTTCATCACTTCGGTTCCGTATCCTGCCGGGGTGAAAAATGCTGGGATTCCCATACCGGCCATCTGTATCCGGGTGACCAGCGTGCCCTGGGGAATCAGGTCCACCTCGAGTTCCCCGCTAAGCAATTGCCTTTCGAATTCGCCGTTCTCCCCCACATAGGAAGCAAGCATCTTTTTGATCTGGTGACTTTTCAACAACAGGCCCAGGCCAAAATCATCCACACCCGCATTGTTTGAAATGCAGGTCAGGTCCTTGACTCCACTGGCCACAAGGGCGCTGATGCAGTTTTCCGGGATGCCGCAGATCCCGAATCCTCCAAGCATGATGGTGGACCCGTCCCGAACATCATACAAAGCGGCAGCAGCGTTTTCAAAAACCTTATTCATGTTCATTAAATATTAACCAGGTCCAGTCAGCGGGCAATTTTTTTAATGGTGTCCCCCTTGATCCGTGCCAGGGAATCCACCTGGGCAATGCGGATCGAATCCATTTCCACCACGGAGATAGAATCCGTGACATGGCGCAGCTCCGAGATATCCACCCCCATACTGTCATAAAGCATCTGCATCTGGTCGGGATGGGTTTCGTAAAAACGGTAGCTTTCCAGGAATTTTTCCCGGCTGATATGGTGCAGACCGAGGACCTGGCTGTACAATACCTTCATCCGCTTTTGCCTTTCCCCTCCGGTATCGATCCGGACGTTAACATTCACATAAGCACTGGCTTCAAGCATATCCTCCAAAATACTTTTCATTTGGTGGATTTGAATGACCCCGGACGGGATTTTGTCCGGATTGGTACAAGATAGCAGTAGGAAACAACTGGTCCACACTAAAACGATCTTAAGCATCATGTCACCTGGTGTCTTGCTGATATTTTGCAGCGTCGGATGGGTCCAGGGCGCTGAGTAATTGAACGGCCCTTTCCCGGTCCTGGACTGGTCCCTGAGCAAAGATCTGGGTAAGCTCACTGGATTTGGCGGTGAAAAAAAGCTGGAGGATCATCGAATTGGGATTGTCCGCATTCAGGGAAGTCAGGATGTTGAGGCAATTGAGGATGGAAGTCCTTCCGGC
>DATKSX010000198.1:0-9285 GCA_035531415.1 Chitinophagaceae bacterium | reverse complement strand
TCCTGGGGTCTGGCCTGAGTGGATATTCCCAGGATGAGGGAAAGGATCAACGCTTTTTTCATAGCCATGGATTTGAAAGCCTGGAAAATTTCCCCGCGGAGAAAGGAGGACAAAATAATCTAAAATTCCCGGGGATGGTCCTGCTCCAGGAGGGAATTTCCTGAATTCAGGAAGGCCTGATGCTTTCATGGGTTTTGCTTCCATGATAACTGACCCGGGCCGATTCCATTTCGGCCTGATGATGGAGGTGCAGGGCACGGTATAGGGCGACCAGTCCGATCGCAGCCAGCAGCGGAGCAGTGAGGTACAACCAATAATAACGGAAATCGAAGGACACCAGGGCTGGACCAAAGCTCCGGGCCGGATTGGTGCTGCATCCCGAGAGCGAGCCTTCTGCCCAGACCATTAGCCCATACAGGAGGGGCATGGTAAACGGGGTATAATCCCGAAGGGACTTGCTCCGCACAAACCAGAATATCACCCCGATCAGGCAGGCCGTGGTGATGACCTCCCCAAAAAATGCTCCTGCAACCTGCCCGTTGGCCGGAAAGGTGATGCCATATTTTACGCTCTTCCCCTGGCTTCCCCAAAGCAACAGGGGAAGGCAGCCCAGGACGGCGCCCACCATCTGGCTGGCCATATATCCGAACATCGCATGGGTCTTCATTTTCCGGTTCGCCCAGAATGCCAGGGTGACCGCGGGATTGATATGGGCCCCGCTGATCTTTCCCACGGGAGAAATGGTGACCAAACATCCCACACAACCGAAAAGAAAACCAGTCACCGCCCTGCGCAGGGGTTCCCCTGGAATCCATCGCGCCACCGGAGACCCGGTGCCCCAGCAAAAGATGACCGCGCTCAGGCCAAAAGCCAGGAGCAGGGCGGTTCCGGCCATCTCTGAGAAAAATAAGGGAAGCAGGGATTTCGTATACGCTTTCATTTCAGGGATTCCGGGTTCAAAAAATGGTCCGGGAGAGGACCAGGGTCCTATCCGGCAAACCGCTCTGCGGGTTTGCCCCGTGCTCCGCAGTCCGGGATTACGAACAGGCATCCGGAAAGGGGCTGCTCCCGGAGCGCTGCCGCGCTCAGGTTAATGGATGCCGTACTGATATAAAGATCTTGAAGCCCGGCCCCGCCGAAGGTGCAGCAACTGACCTGGGAGACCGGGATCCGGACCTGGTGCAGGCATTTCCCGGTGCGGGGATCCCATTGGGATACCCCCCACCCGTTAAAAAAGGCGATCCAGAGATTGTCATCCTGGTCGATGGTCATTCCGTCCGGGTACCCCATTTCCTGGGGGATTTGCACCACCTTCCTGGGAGCAGAAATCCTCCCGGTCTGAACCTCAAAATCAAAGGCCTGGACCGAAAAGGTCGGAGAATCAATAAAATAATAAGTGTCCCCCCGGCCATTCCAGGCCATCCCGTTGGAAATGGTGGTTCGGGGGATTTTCAGGGAAACAGTCAGGGTGGTCTCCACCATGTAGAGGTTTCCGGTGGGGCTTTTTTCATCCAGGTTCATGGTCCCGGCCCAAAACCTTCCGGCGGGGTCGCATTTTCCATCGTTGAAACGGTTTTGCGGGAGGCTTGCTTCAGGATCGGCTACCTGCTGCATGGTATTCCGGTCGAAATCGATGAAGAAGATCCCGTTCTTCATGGCTCCGATCAATCCTCCCTGCCTTCGGAAGGCGATTGATCCGATGGCCTGGTCCAGTTTACAGGTTTCCATCGTTTTCCCGGGAAATTTTCGGTGGATCTCCCCCTGGACGATATCGATCCAATAAATCTGTTGGCCCTCCGCATCCCAAACAGTTCCTTCCCCGAGGGAGCAGGGGTGGTCACTGGCGATTTCATAGCGATCCTTCATGGGTTCGGCCGCAGGGGATTTTAATTAATAGGGGTAAGGGCTGAGCGCAGACCATCCGCCGTCTATGACGAGGCTTTGTCCCGTGATCTGCCGGGAAGCCGGGTCCAGCAGAAACAAAGCGGCATGGGCGATATCCTCTACATAGGATGGCCTCCCGGTAGGGGTAAGTTCCGTCCAGATCCGCTCATATTCTGGGTCCTGGCGGGTCCTTTCGGTGAGGGTGGCCCCGGGGGCGATCGCATTTACGGAAATATGGCAGGGAGCCAGTTCGATGACCAGGGCACGGGCCAGCATTTCCAGGCCGGCTTTGGTCATTCCGTAAGCGGCCAGATGCTTATGGGCCTGGTGGCCCGTGACGGAAGACATAAACAGGATGCTCCCCCCCGAACCCTGCTTTTTCATTTGGACCGCCGCCGCCTGCGCCAGCAGAAAACTCCCGGAGAGATTCAGCTGCAATACCCTGGCGAGGGACTGGGGAGCATAGGAGAAAAAATCCCCGAACAGGGTGATCCCGGCGTTGGCTACCGCAAGGGTGAGGGAACCGAATTGCAGCACGGCCTCCCAGACCAGGTTTTGGATGAAATCCGGATCGGAAGCGTCCCCGGGGCAGGAGGAACAAACCCCGCCTTCCGATCGGATCTTTTCCACCGCCCCCTCATTGAGCGACGGGTCGATATCATTCAGCATCACCTTGGCGCCAAAGGAGGCCAGCTTCCTGGCGATCTCGAAACCAATGCCCTGGCCTGCACCCGTAACGATGGCATTCTGGCCCTCAAATTTTTTTTCAGTCATGCTTTTCAGTTGGGGTTCAATGAGAGTCCCGGGTCACCTGGCTGCCGGATCCTCCAACCAGGAAATCCAGGTCAGCCCCAAGGTGTGCCTGCTGGACATGTTCCTGGTACAGGGAAACATATCCCCGCGGGGAAGGTTTGTAGGACCCCTCCCATTCCTTTTTCCGGGCGGCGATCTCCTTTTCGGGAAGCTCCAGGGTGAGTTTGCGCCCTTTCACATCCAGGGTGATTTGATCCCCGGTCCGTACTATGGCGATGGTGCCTCCATGGGCAGCCTCCGGAGATACATGCAGCACGCAGGTTCCGAAGCCGGTTCCGCTCATCCTGCCATCGGAGATCCGAACCATATCCCGCACCCCCTTTTCCAGAAGCTTTTTGGGAAGACCCATATTGCCCACTTCCGGCATGCCCGGATAGCCCTTGGGTCCTACATTGCGGAGCACCAGGATGTCCGTTTCATCCACTTCCAGCCCCGGATCGTCGATCCGGGCTTTATAATCCTCTATATCATCGAAAACCAGGGCCTTCCCGGAATGTTGCATCAGTTCCGGGCTGGCGGCGGAAGGCTTGATCACCGCTCCATGCTCGCAGAGATTGCCGCGGAGCACGGCCATCCCGTGGAGGGTGCTAAAGGGAGCGTCCAAGGAAGCGATCACCTTGCGGTCATAACATTCCGCCTGAGCCAGATTTTCGCCCAGGGTCCTTCCATTCACCGTGAGGCAATCCAGGTGAAGCCTCGGGCCCAATTCCCGCATCACGGCCGGAAGGCCACCGGCATAATAAAAATCCTCCATGAAGAACTCCCCGGAGGGCTGGATATTGGCCACCAGGGGCACTGTGGCGGACAACTGATCAAAATCTCCGATTTCCAAATCGACTCCGATCCGGCCTGCGATCGCCAGCAGGTGCAGGATGAAATTGGTGGATCCCCCGATGGAGGAATTGGTAATAATGGCGTTTTCAAAGGCCTTGCGCGTGAGAATGCGGGAAAGATTCCATTGTTCTTTCACCATGGCCACGATCCGGTTTCCGGAAAGCTGGGCAAGCACCTTTCTCCTGGAATCCGCGGCGGGAATGGCGGCATTTCCCGGAAGGGAGAGGCCAAGGGCCTCCACCATGCAGGCCATGGTGGAGGCTGTTCCCATCACGGCGCAATGACCCCGGCTCCTGGCCATGCAGGCTTCCGCATCCTTGAACTGCTCCTGGCTCATGTTCCCGATCCGGAATTCCTCGGTGAAGTGCCACACATCCGACGTGCCGATTTGTTTTCCACGGTACCTTCCGGTGAGCATCGGACCACCGGAGACCACCAGGGTGGGAAGGTCCACGCTACAGGCCCCCATCACCAGCGCCGGGGTCGTCTTGTCGCAGCCACAGAGCAGCACCACCCCATCCAGGGGATTCGCCCGGATGGATTCCTCCACGTCCATGCTTACCAGGTTCCTGTAAAGCATGGCGGTAGGTTTGATCAGGGTCTCTCCCAAGGACATCACCGGGAATTCCACTGGAAATCCTCCTGCCTCGTAAATCCCGTTTTTCACCGACTGGGCCAATTCCCGGAAATGGGCATTGCATGGGGTGAGCTCCGACCAGGTGTTACAGATTCCGATGACCGGCTTACCCTCAAACTCCTGGGGAGGGATCCCCTGGTTTTTCATCCAGGCCCGGTAGATGAAACCATCCTTCCCCGTGCGGCCGAACCATTCCTGGCTCCTTAATTTTTCTTTCATGATCTGCCTGGTTTTTTAAACGGATGATCTGCAGATAATAGGTGCCAATATAATCCACAAAATCCGGTTCCCCCGCCCGATTGCGGAGGAGACGCGATCCCACCAACGGAAAGGAGCCCGGGCCTTTTGTGGTCGAAGTGAAAATTTGCTTGAGAAGGGACCATGGGATGCTCCCTCATGCACTGCAACTCCCAAACGATCCGGGGTAAAAAATCCTCAGGCCCAGATCACCCCAATGTTGCGTGCCAGATTTCATCGATGGTTCAAGTGATATTCGCATCAGGGCTCTAAAATTACTGGTTCATAGAATCATAAGAACCTTATGGGGGTTTCCTGTTGTTTGGCACGATATTTCCACTAAGGACAGTGAAACTAAAACTTTATTTTATGGACAGCAATCAAAAAAATCCGGGGACTACACAGAATCCGGAAAAACCTTATCCGCAAACCGAAAGGGAATCAGATAACCGCGGAAAAGAAGGGAACCAAATGAACAAGGATAAAGAATCCAAGCAGCAAGGCAACGAAGACAACAAGAAAGGGGAAAAATTTCAGAAATAATCGGGACGTGGCAGGGAATAATTCCTTCCTGCTCCAGTTTTAAATTAATTTCCTGAGTTTTCTGATACACAAAACGTCCGGTTTTCATGCCGGACGTTTTGTTTTTGAAGGGCCGCTTCCTGCCTTTCCCTTATTTTTGAGGGCCAACCCCCTGACCCATGAGGAAATTATCCGGATTCCTGTTCATTGCCCTGATGATCCTTGGCGGGAGTTGCCATAAACCGGTAATGCCAGGGCCCGGTGGCGGAAATCCCAAGGACACCACTCCGGCCACCACCATCCTTCCCTACCGGGCCATGGACCTTTCCTATGATTACAAGATCGAGGATGAGCTGGGCCTCAAATTCTATGACAGCGCGGGGGTGAACCTTCCCCTGTTCCAGATCTGCTCCCAGGCGGGGGTCAACCTGGTCCGTCTCCGGCTCTGGGTGCACCCTTTCGACAGCGATAAGGAATGCAGCCTGGCAGCGGTGTTGAGCCAGGCAAAAAAGATCACCGGATACGGAATGAAGCTCTGGCTGGACCTCCATTTTTCCGATACCTGGGCCGACCCCGGACACCAGGCCACTCCCGCTGCCTGGAACGGGATTTCCTTCGGCGCCCTGCTGGATTCGGTATATGCCTACACCGATTCGGTAATGACTCAATTGCAGGCTCAGGGAATTTCTCCCCAGATTGTGGAAGTGGGCAATGAAATCAATGCCGGGATGCTCTGGCCTTACGGGAATATCAGCGATAACGCAGATTCCAGCTGGCAAAAGCTGTCTTCCATCATCGATACCGCCTATGCTGCGGTCCGGCAAGTAAGCCCTTCCTCCCAGGTCATGGTTCATTTTGCGGGGATCACCGGTGCGGATTATTTTTTCACCCATTGCGACCAGTTCCATATCCGCTATGACCTCATGGGCATTTCTTTCTACCCCTGGTGGCACGGAAAGGATTTCACTATTCTTGGAACCGGTCTGAACACCCTTGCAGCCCATCATGGAAAGGGGGTTCTGATCGCGGAAACCGCCTATCCCTTCACCCTCGGAACGGCAGACCAGGCGACCAATATCGTTGGGGACCCTTCCCAGCTCATTACCCAATATCCGGCTACCCCGCAGGGTCAACTGGATTATCTTACGGGGCTTTCCGGCGTGGTAGCCAGTGTTCCGGGCGGAAAAGGTCTGGGAATCTGCTATTGGGAACCCGACTGGATAGCTTACGACGGTCCTGCCTCCACCGACTGGCAGAA
The DNA here is from genome assembly GCA_035531415.1 of Chitinophagaceae bacterium. Lineage (GTDB taxonomy): Bacteria > Bacteroidota > Bacteroidia > Chitinophagales > Chitinophagaceae > JANWKA01. Next base: position 3,100 of record DATKSX010000198.1, on the reverse strand, counting down.
TGGCTCGGATTGGGAAAATCTTGCCTTGTTTGATTTCAATTCCAAGGCGCTTCCCGCCCTGCGGGCCTTCGCGGGCAAATGATCCCGGGATTTCAGTGGATATGGTAGGTCTTCACCACCTCCGGATAGATGTTCATCGCGGAATCCAGCACGTTCCCCTTCCGGTCGAATAAGGCTTCCCCATAATCCAGGGGCTCCCAGATAAAGGTTCCCGCGCCCTTGTCATGGGGCAGGCTAAAGACAATATCGTTGACCTGTTTTTTGAACTGGGAATATTCCACCACCACGATCCTTTGCTTGTATCTTCCAGCCAAGTCATTCAGGTTCGCCCGAAGACTGTCCAGGGGACCATGCCACCGGGGATAATAGGATTCCCCGATGACGTCGAACCGGACCCCTCTTTTCATCATATTATCCAGGAAATAGCGGGACTCCGCATTCTCCCCGCCGTCCGCGATATGGAGCATGATGATCACGGAAGGATCCGCCTTCCTTGCTCCTTCGATACCGGCCTTCAAAAGCGTAGCGAGGGAGTCCAGGTGTTCCACCCTGCCGTCGGGCCAGAGAATACCATGATTGATCTCGTTGCCAATCTGCACCATGTCGGGCAGATCTCCCAGGGCCTTCAGGGAATCCAGAACCTGTTCTGTATAGGTTTTGATTTGCGCAGTCAGTGCCGGAAAATCCAGTTTGGCCCAGGAAGCAGGTTTGAACTGTTTTCCCGGATCCGCCCAATAATCGCTGTAGTGGAAATCAAGCAGGAATTTCATATGGGCCGCCCTGATCCGGCTGGCCATCTGCTCGGTTTGCTGCAGGTCGCAGTACCCCTGTTTGGAATAACCTCCGGAGTCCTGGGGATTCACGAAGATCCTGAGGCGGATATAGTTGAATCCGTATTGTTTCAGCAGCAGGATGGCATCCATCGGTTTTCCGTGGTCATAAAATTTTTTTCCGGAAGCTTCAATCTGGGGGAGGAAGGAAATATCCGCTCCCAGGATTTTCCCGCGGAGCTTATGGACCGGGGTAAAGTTTTGCGCCTGCCCGAAAGCAGGTCCAAAAAAGAAACACCCGGCGGCTGCGAGCTCCAAAACCCGGATGAGCCAGATTTGAATTTTGGATTTTTTAGAAAGATTCATAAGAGCATTTTAATATGGACAAATGTTTCGTTCAGGGTTGTGCCGGGTCCACCCGGATCACACAAGAATCGCTGCGGAGCCCCAATGCCTCCGCAGCCAGCAGGAGATCTCCCGGCTTGCTGCCGGCTTCCAGGATGACCTGGCATTTGCCATTAAACAAATGCCGCTCCCATTTTCCGGGCTCGCATTGATCGGGTTCGTGGCTGCTGGGATCGCCGTTGCCGACTCCGATAATCCGGCCCGGTCCCTGGACGGTGAACCGGATCAGGTCCTGGGCCAAAGGCACTTCCCGACCTGCTGCGTCCCGGGAATCGACATTCACAACTACTGCATCTTCCCCGGTGGCCTTGATCCGGCTTCGGGTCGCCTGAAGGCTGATCCGGACCGGATCTCCCGTCGTTTGAACGGTGTCCGTAAATATCCTGCCCTTCCGGTAACCCAGGGCAGAAAGGGTTCCGGGGCTGTAAGGCACGGTCCATTCCAGGTGACCCTGCCTGGGCATGGTCTTGGTTCCCAGGTCTTCTCCGTTCAGGGATAGTTTCACGCTGTCGGCATTGCTGTCCACCCAGACCAGGATGGGTTGGCCCTCCCTTCCTTTCCAGTTCCAGTGGGGTGCAATATGAAGCACATCGCTGTCCGACCACCAGGCTTTATAATAATAATAGATGTTCTTCGGGAAGCCGCAGGCATCCATCACCCCGAAATGGGAGCTGATGTTCGGCCAATCAAAGGGGGTGGGTTCCCCCCGGTAATCGAAGCCAGTCCATACAAATCCCCCCATGAACCAGGGACGGGCTGCTGCGAGGGTCCACCAATACTCGGCGGTTGTCGCCCACCAGGGATGGATCGTATCCAGGTCGGTGAGGTACCCGTTCACCGAATCGATGCGGTAGATGCCCCGGTCGGTGGTCGTGCTGCCCATTTCAGTTCCCATCACAGGCTGGTCTGGATGGTCCTTGTGGTAGGCGTCGATGGCTGAGATCCGGTAGTTGAATCCCCTTACGGGGATCACTTCATTAACCCCCTGGAAGGTGTTGCCCACATCCGCGGCGTAGGTGCAGGTCCGGGTGGGATCCAGCTTTTGCTGGAGCCGCATCAGGGACTGGGCAATCCTTTTGCCGACCGGCGTGGTCTGAACCCATCCCTCCTCATTGGCCAGGGACCACATGAAGACGCTGGGATGATTGCGGTCCCGGATGATTTCGCGCTTGAACTGGCTTTCGTATTCCGAGCTGCTGTTCAGCAGCCGGTTTTCATCCAGGACCAGCATGCCCAGGCTGTCGCAGGCATCCAGCAGCTCCGGGGTGGGCGGGTTATGGCTGGTCCTGTATGCATTGGCTCCCATCTGTTTGAGCAGGCCGATCCGGTAATATTGCAGGTAATCCGGCAGCGCGCTGCCCACCCCGGCATGGTCCTGGTGGCAGCAGACTCCCTGGATCTCCACATGCCGGCCATTGAGGAAAAGACCCAGGTGGTCATCCACGGTAATGGTGCGGATTCCGAAACGGATCCGGATGCTGTCCACCACCCGGTCTCCGGACCGCAGCAGGCAGACCACCCGGTACAGGTAGGGATCCTCCAGGGACCATAGTCTGGGGGAAGAGACCTGGATCTGTTGGGTGAAGGTTCCGGAAGTTCCCTCTGCCAGGTGGACCGGGACCGGCTTCGCCCTCCCGACCACCCTGCCGTCTCTTTCGGTAATATAGCTGAGGAGTTCTGCTTCCTCCGGGGATCCCGCAGCATTTGTGAGGGGCGTCTCAACCGTCACGGTGGCCTGTTTCGGGGTACTGGTGGAATGCACGAACACCCCAGGATTATCGATATGAAGTTGCGGGTACTCATTCAGCCAGGCGTGGCGGTAGATCCCCGCCCCCTCATAGAACCAGCCCTCATACTGGGTGGCATTGACCCGGACCACCAGGACATTGGGTCCGGAATAGTTCAGGAAATCCGTGAGGTCATAG
>DATKSX010000197.1:0-6076 GCA_035531415.1 Chitinophagaceae bacterium | reverse complement strand
ATCCGAACCCGGCCGGAAAGTGAACCCGTGGATATCCGGGTGCCCGATCTCAAAATCATATCCGAACTCGTTGAAGCTGCTGCGGCCATAGCCGTTGATCAGGGTGGTATGGAGCAAGGAAGTGAATCCATCCGTGGACCGGTATGCATTTGTCCCGCCGATATATACCGTCATCGAATCCACGGGACTCACCGCGATGGCCATATCGTAACCGTTCTGGACCTGGAAAGCCCCCCGGTCCGAGGAATCGGTTTTGGGAAGGTTGTCTGACAGGTCCGTCCAGGTTCCGGTGGAATCATTGTATCGGAACAGGTCGGCCTCCGGCCTGGGGCCGCCCGGGGCATCCAGCCTTCCATCTGCTCCATTGGCCGCAAGAGCGTAAAGTAAATGGGGGTTGGAGGGAGCCAGGCTGAGGACGATCCTTCCGTATCTTCCGGGGGCGGGCCAGCCTGTTGGGCTGGCAGCCCCTTTCCCGGAAATCTTTTTCCAGGTGATGGCCCCTCCTCCGGAGAGGTTCACCTTCCCCTCCCAGATCCCCTCCATGTCCTGGGAAGTGTCCACATTGGAAGGGTCGGTATAATCGCCATGGAAACCCGCAAACAGGGTGGTGCCATCGGAAGTGCAAACGATATCACTGATCTGGTTGGAAGTCGAAAGGTTTCCGTTATCCCTGGTATTGTACAGGGTCAGGGTCCGGTTGTAATTTCCGGCAGAGCTTTCCGACACGGTGACGATGGATCCGAAACGGGACACATAAAGGTTGCCATTGACCGGGTTGACCACGAGCCGGTTGATGATATCGTAGGCGTTGTCGAAGGTTTCCTCGCTCCCGTTTCCCTGGGAGATTGATCCCCTGGAGAAGGTCATGGAGTACCAGGTCAGCCCGTCATCATCGGATTGGAACATGCCCCATCCAACGATAAAGGAAAGATCGGAAGCCACCGGGCCGGTGATGAAGGAAGTGGGTAAAAATTCTCCGGTGCCGCAATACCAGGTATCATTATAGGGTTTTCCGGTAATCGGATTGGTTCCCTGCCGGGGATCCTGGACGATGGAAGTGACGCTGTTGAGTTGGGGAGTGGACACCCATTGCCAGGTGCCTCCCCCGTCGGTGCTCCGGAATATGCCCCCGCTGACTCCCCCGGTAAGGATCGTCTGATTGGAGGAACCATTGTACCGCAGGTCGTAGGCCACCGCCCGGGTCCTTCCGCTCATATTATCCGGACCTGCAAGGTTGTATGTGTTGGCAGAAAGCCGGTCCATGCCGGAAAGGCTCAAAAAGCTGAAGGCGGTATTCCATTCCTTCATTCTGGCATCAGGCGGAATCCTATGGGTATAAGGGCTTTTGAGCAGGTTGTATTCATAGAGCCAGACCGCGGAAGGATTATCCGCTTCAGGGGCATCCCCATCTAAGTCTTTTCCAGGATTGCCGGTTCCCAGGGCCCGTTCCAGGAAATCCGTATCGGATCCCTTCAGGTAATAATATCCGCATCCGGCCAAGGTCAACACCATGAAAATCCATAACACCCAGGGTATTTTCATCCGGACCTTGGTTAAGATGGAAGGACAAATTACATAATTAATGATCAGTTGGGAAAAATTGATGGGCTCACGTAGGATTACGGAGCATGGGAGGAAAGGGTTGCTGTCGCGCATTGGAAAGCCTTCCGTAAATTTGCGTTTCCTGATGGACCTGGAAGATTTGTTGCTGCGGTATGAAGGAGATTATCGGACCAACCAGTTGGTGCAAGGGCTCTCCATGCCCGGGCCGGCGAAAATCAGGCTTGAAGGGGCTGCCGGAAGCCTTCCGGCCCTGATCGCTTCGGCCATCCACCGCCACACCTCCGTCAACCATGTCTTCATCCTCAACGACGCGGAAGAAGCGGCCTATTTCCTCAACGACCTGGAAGGGTTGACCCGGGCCCTGGACCTTTTTTATTTTCCGGATTCTTTTAAAAAGGAAGGCGATTTCTCCCAGATCCACAGCAGCCACATCCTGCTCAGAACGGAAGCCCTGCTGCATTTCAGTGATGAGCAGCCCCGCAGGAAGGTTCTGGCCACCTATCCCCAGGCCCTACTGGAAAAAGTGATCGCTCCCGATTCCTTCCAGGCCAACCTGATCCATATTCAGAAAGGGGATACCCTGAAGCTGGATTCCCTGCTGGAAAAACTATCGGCCTTCGGGTTTCAAAGGACGGATTTCACCTATGGCCCCGGGGAATTCGCCATGCGGGGAGGCATCCTGGACATTTATTCTTTTGGCAATGACCACCCCTACCGGGTTGAACTTTCCGGGGATGAGGTGGAGTCCATCCGGATTTTCGACCCGGAAACCCAGCTGAGCGATAGAAAACTTTCCCGGGTGACCATCATTCCCAGTCTGGAATCCGCCATCCATACGGGGGGAAGAGTTGCCCTTCCCGGTTTCCTCCCCGGGGATACAGTCTTCTGGGTACGGGACTGGAGATTCCTCCGTGATGCAATACGCAAACTGGAGACCGGGGTTCAGGCATTTTTCGCCGGCGGAAGCCAGCCGGCGTCCGGAACGGAGGAGGAATTGATCCGGATCGGGCCGGAAGATTTTCTGTCCTGGGACCAGCTGGAGGGCCTGCTGGACCAACGGACTTGTGTGGAATTCGGATCCTCCTCCGGCGGCAGGGCCCCGGATCTTACCGTGCATTTTGAAAGCGCGCCCCAGCCGGTGTTCAACCGCCAGTTCAACCTGCTCATCAGTGACCTCCAGCAAAGGGAAGTGTCAGGGTATTCCGCTTTCATCTTTGCCGAAAATCCAAAGCAGCTGGAAAGGCTCCGCGCCATTTTTGAGGACCTGGAAGCCGGGATTTCATTTGAACCCCTGTCCACGCCCATCAGCCACGGATTTATCGACCATGACCTGAAACTGGTCTGCTATACAGACCATGAGATCTTCCAGCGGTATCATAAGTACCGGGTCCGCCAGGCCTATAACAAGAACAGGGCCCTGACCCTGAAGACCCTGCGGGAGTTGCAGCCCGGGGATTTCATCACCCATATTGACCATGGGATCGGTGTGTTCAGCGGGCTCCAGAAGATCGAGGTGAATGGGAAAATGCAGGAGGCGGTGCGCATCGTATACCGGGATCAAGACCTGCTCTACGTCAATATCAATTCTCTTCATAAGATCAGTAAGTATATCGGAAAGGAAGGGACGGCACCCCGGATCAGCAAGCTGGGCAGCGATGCCTGGGAAAAGCTGAAGGAAAAGACCAAATCCCAGGTCAAGGACATCGCCCGCGACCTGATCAAATTGTATGCGGAGCGCAAGGCGAAGTTGGGATTTTCCCATACTCCCGACACTTATCTGCAGACGGAACTGGAAGCTTCCTTCCTTTACGAGGACACCCCGGACCAGGCCAAATCCACGGCGGACGTCAAAAGGGATATGGAATCTCCCCACCCGATGGACCGGCTGGTCTGTGGAGATGTAGGCTTTGGAAAAACCGAAATTGCAGTTCGTGCGGCCTTTAAAACCGTCGCAGACGACAAGCAGGCCGCCATATTGGTCCCTACCACGATCCTGGCCTTCCAGCATTTTAAGACTTTCCAGGACCGTCTGAAAGACTTCCCCTGTACGGTGGATTATATCAGCCGGTTCAAATCAGCCCGGCAGAAAAAGGAGACCCTGGAAAGGTTGCGGGAGGGGAAGCTCGATATCATCATCGGAACGCATGCGCTGCTCGGTAAAGAGGTCAAATTCAAGGACCTGGGGCTGCTGGTGATTGATGAAGAACAAAAGTTCGGGGTGTCCTCCAAGGAAAAGCTCAAGCACCTGAAAGTAAATGTGGATACCCTTACCCTGACCGCCACCCCGATTCCCAGGACCCTGCAGTTTTCCCTGATGGGGGCCAGGGACCTGTCCATCATCAATACTCCGCCCCCGAACCGCCAGGCCATCCAGACCGAGCTGCAGACTTTTGATGAGACCAGGATCCGGGATGCCATTTACTTTGAGGCCGAAAGGGGAGGACAGGTTTTCTTCATCCACAACCGGGTGGGCAACCTTCCCGAGATGGCGGCCCTGCTCCGGGGCCTCTGTCCGGACCTTACCGTGTCCTATGCCCATGGGAAGATGGAAGGCCACCAGCTCGAGAAAGCCGTTCTGGATTTCATTGAGCAGAAAACCGACGTACTCACCTGTACCAATATTATTGAAAGCGGGGTGGATATCCCCAACGCCAACACCATTATTATCAACAATGCCCACCAGTTCGGCCTCAGTGACCTGCACCAGCTGCGGGGCAGGGTTGGCAGGAGCAATAAAAAGGCCTTTTGTTACCTGCTTTCCCCGCCTGTCGCCAGCCTGGCCGATGATTCCCGAAAAAGGTTGCAGACCCTGGAGCAGCACTCCGATCTGGGCAGCGGATTCCAAATCGCCATGCGGGACCTGGATATCCGGGGAGCAGGCAATATGCTTGGGGCGGAACAGAGCGGCTTCATCGCAGAGATCGGATTCGATACCTATCATAAGATCCTGGATGAGGCCATCCGGGAGTTGAAGCAGACGGATTTCCGGGAACTGTTCCGTCAGGAATCTGCAGTTCAGTCCGATTATGTCAGGGATTGCACCATCGACACAGACCTGGAGATTCTGATCCCGGATGATTATGTGGGCAATACCCAGGAGCGATTCAGCCTCTACCAGCAGTTGGATAACCTGAAAGGGGATGAGGAGCTCAATGCATTTGCCCGGGAACTGGAGGACCGGTTCGGCCCCATGCCTTCCCAGGCCGCCGATCTGTTCCGCCTGGTCCGTTGCAGGAAGATGGCCGTCGCGCTGGGCTTCGAAAAAATGATCCTCAGGGAACAGGTCCTGCGCTGTTATTTCGTTTCCAATCCGGATTCCTCCTATTACGAATCGGCCCTTTTCCGCCAAATCCTGAACTTTATCCAGACCGGGGTAAACCATGCCCGGCTCAAACAGGTGGGCCGGAATTTCATGCTGGTCGTACGCAATATCCGGACGGCCGAAAACCTCCTGGTTTTCATCCTGTCGATTCGGGAGGCCACCTCCAGCATTGCTGTAAAGAGCTGATTATCACATCTGATACAAATATGATATGTTAGGTTTTTTTAATGGAATATTTTTTTGTACTTTTATCCTCCCGAAAAGAATTACCAGGCCTAATTGTTGTCTTGTTAACTGAATTAATTCAAGTGTATGATGAAAAAATTTACCTGGTTTCTCGTCTTATTGCCTTCCCTTTTTTCTCTCGAAGCCGGAGCTCAGAACTATTTTTCCGTTAATGCCTCAAGGTATTTTACCACCAACGGTACTCTTGGTGGAGGTGCGATAACCAACCCCGGAAATCTTACCGACGCTTCTCCGACCGATTCGGTGACCATAACGGCACCGAACACCAGTGACCAGTGGGGGATCGGTTCTAATTTATTTAATGAAAGCAGCCTGCTGTCCGGAATCTATTATGTCGGATTTTATTTTTCCAGCGTCGCCGATACCAATATTCTGGAAGCGGACTTGCAGATCCTTTCGGTAAATGTTCCCCAGAGTGGAAATGTGGGCTCGATTGAATCCAGCTTTGCGAACGGTACCGTTGCCCACTGGAAAACGAATACGGATGGCTCCTTCAGTGGTAATGTCTTTTTCCAGACCACTCCCGGGAATCCTTTCAATGGGGCTGAAATAGAACTGGAAGGAGATATCGCATCGAGTACCATCACGGCCTATGTGGACCTCGGCTATGCGATGTCCACTCCGCCTACCGATGCCAATAACCCCTATGGAGTAGTAACTCCCGTAACGCTCTCCCTGTTCACTGTAGGACTGGATGCCAAACAGATGCCGGTCCTGAACTGGTCCACCAGCAGCGAACAGAATTCCAGCTATTTTGAAGTGGAAAGAAGTTCTGATGGAAGCCAATTTTCAGGAATCGGACAGGTAGCAGCCCATGGGACGACCAGTCTGACACATAATTATATCTATACGGATCCCGATGCGCTCCAGGGCATCAATTATTACCGGTTGCGCATGGTGGATCTGGATGGGAAATTCGCATTCAGCAAGATCCTCAGCATTGAT
>DATKSX010000196.1:0-6230 GCA_035531415.1 Chitinophagaceae bacterium | reverse complement strand
AGGAAAATCGGTTTCCAGGAATACCAGCTTCCCAATGGCCTCAGGGTGATCCTCCACCGGGATGTTACCGTCCCCGTTGTTGCGGTCACCGTGCTCTATCATGTCGGTTCCAAGAATGAAGTTCCGGGCCGTTCCGGATTTGCCCATTTCTTCGAGCACCTCATGTTCGAGGGCTCCGAAAACATCCGCCGGGGCGAATACATGAAATATGTCACCGACGCCGGTGGAACCCTGAACGCAAACACCTCCCAGGATCGGACCTTTTATTATGAAGTGCTTCCGTCCAACCAGCTGGCGCTTGGTTTATGGCTGGAAAGCGAGCGGATGATGCATGCCAGGATCGATACCGCCGGAGTCAATACCCAGCGGGAAGTGGTGAAGGAAGAAAAAAGGCTAAGGATCGACAACCAGCCCTATGGCTCGGTTTATGCCCAGGTCCTGCAACGGGCTTTCCACGGCACGCCCTATGGATATCCCCCCATCGGCAGTATGGCCGATATCAATAAGGCCACGCTGGAGGAGTTCATTGGGTTTTACAAGACCTATTATGTCCCCAATAACGCGGTTCTTTCCATTGCAGGAGACATCAACATCGATAGCACCCGCCGGATGATTGAAACCTATTTCGGACCGATCGGCAGGGGTACCCGGCCGATCAACCGGCCCGAAGTGCATGTGGAGGCTCTGGCCGACTCGGATAAATTTGCCGAGATTCCGGACCATATCCAGTTGCCCGCCGTGATTGAAGCTTACCGGATGCCCAGGGAGGGATCACCCGATTATTATTCCGCCCGGGTCCTTTCCACCATCCTTTCCGGAGGGCCTTCCTCCCGGATGAATACCGTTTTGGTAGACAAGACCCAGCTCGCCGCGTTCGCCGCAACGGAACCCAGCTTCAACGAGAGCGCCGGCCTTCTGATCAATATTGCAGTAGCCAATGTGGGAATAAAGCCAGACACCCTTCAAAAGGCCATCGATGCCCAGGTAGATGATTTGAAAGCGACTCTGGTCCCCGAGCATGAGTTCCAGAAAGCCATGAATCAGATCGAAACAGCCTTCGTCACGGGCAATTCCACCATGCTTGGAATTGCCGAAAGCCTTTCCAATTACGAGGTGTATTTCGGGGATGCCAATCTGGTCAATACGGAGCTGGACCGTTACCGGAAGGTGACCCGCCAGGATATCATGGACGTCGCCAAAAAGTATCTGGTTCCGGACAACCGGGTGGTCCTTTACTATGTCCCTATAAAAAATCATTAAGCCCCTTTCAGAAAATCGTATATGAAAAAATACCTGATCATCCTGCTGCCTGCCCTGCTGTTGGCCGCACCTGCCTTTTCCCAGGTGGACCGGACCCATGCCCCCAAGGCCGGACCGGCGCCCACAGTCAATATCGGTGAGCCAGACACTTTTACCCTGTCTAACGGACTCCAGGTGTTCGTGGTGGAACATCACAAGCTTCCCCAGGTCACCGCATCCCTGTTGCTCCGCATCGATCCCATCCGGGAGCAGGACAAGTCAGGATATGTGGACATGGCCGGGGAGATCCTGAGAAGGGGAACAACAGACAAAACGAAGGCCCAGCTGGATGAGGAGATCGATTTCCTGGGAGGATATGTAAATACCGACCCCCGGGGAGCCTCCGCCTTTTCCCTATCCTCCAATTTTGAGAAGACTTTCGCCCTGATGGCAGACGTGATCTTGCACCCCTCCTTCCCCTCCGATGAACTGGGGAAAATCAAGAAGGAGCACCTCTCCAACCTCGCCCAGCAAAAGGATGATCCCCAAAGCATCATGACCAATGTTTCCTCCGTCCTGTTATATGGCAAAGATCATCCGTACGGGGAAGTGGAAACAGAACAGACCGTGGCCAAAATCGGACTGGATGACCTCAAGGGGTACTATGATACCTACTGGAAGCCCAATGTGGGATACCTCGTGCTGGTCGGGGACATCACCAAAGAAAACGCCCGCACCCTGGTCGAAAAATACCTGGGTGGTTGGAAACCCGGCCCGGTTCCCACCCATGAATATACCACCCCGGTTGCGCCGGCGACCACCACGGTGGCCCTGGTGGACCGCCCCTCCTCGGTCCAGACCACCATCAGCATCTCCAATACCATCCTCCTTAAGCCAGGAGACCCGGAAAATTTCCCTGCCACCCTGATGGATGATATCCTGGGCGGAGGCTCCACCTCCCACCTGTTCATGGACCTCCGGGAAAAACATGGCTATACCTATGGCGCCTATTCCTCCCTGTCCAGTGATCCCCTGGTAGGTTCCTTCAGCGCCGGTGCAGCGGTGAGGAACCCGGTGACAGACAGCGCGATTGTCCGCCTTATGGCGGACCTGGAGGATATCCGCAACAGGAATGTATCTGATACGGAGCTGCTGCGGTTCAAAAGCGCCCTTTCCGGAAATTTCGCCAGGTCCCTGGAAAATCCCGAACGGATCGCCCAGTTCGCGCGCAACATCGCCTATTACCACATGCCCCCGGACTATTACCGCAATTACCTCAAAAGCCTCGATGCAGTAACCCCGGTCCAGATCCGGGATGCCGCCAACCGGTTCATCGATCCGGCTCACGCCTATATCATTATGGTGGGAAGCGCCAGCGATGTGGCCCACCAGGTCACCCAGTATGGCCCGATCCATTATTATGATGTCTATGGCAATGAGGTGAAGGCTCCTGAAGGAGGAAAGTAAGACTACCGGTTGCGCAGGGTCACCAGGATTCTGGTGATTTTCCGGAAGAGCAGGGCTGCAGTAAGTGCCCCGATGGAGTCAGCTACCATGTCCCCGATCTCAAAATCCCTTCCGGGGATCCAGTATTTCTGCATGAACTCTACGGCGATTCCCAGGGAGATGGCCAGCAGGGTGAAAAAAAGCAGGTAGGGAAACATGCGGGTAACTCCACTGTCGGAAAAACCTAAGGCCCAAAACAGCGTAAATCCCCCGAACATACTAAAATGGACGAGTTTGTCCACATGGATCTGGTCCAATAACGGAAACTGAGGCAGGTCCTTTCCCGGAGCAAGGCAGAGGGCCAGCACGATGATGGTCCAAAGGATGGCTGGTATAAAGTATTCGAGGCGCTTCAAGACAATCGGGTAAGGGGTCAACTTCAGGATCCGGTCAGCTGATCATAGGCAGCCTGATCCAGCAGCCCCGAAACGTTTGCCGGATCGCTGAGGGTCATCCGGATCATCCATCCTTCCCCGTAAGGATCCTGGTTCACCAGCTCGGGATTCTTTTCCAGCCTCGGATTCAGCTCCAGGATCGTGCCAGCAAGGGGCAGGAACAGGTCCGATACCGTTTTGACCGCTTCCACCGTGCCGAACACCTCGCCAGACTGGAGGGTTTTGCCTTTGGTATTGATTTCCAAATAGACGATATCACCGAGCTCGCGTTGCGCGAAATCCGTGATGCCTACCGTGGCCTGGTTGCCTTCGATCCTGACCCATTCGTGGTCCCGGGTGTATTTCAGGTTGGCGGGAGGGTTCATTCTGGAATTTTTAAGGTTGTAAAAATAACAGTTTAGGGTCAGAACAGTAAAAATTTATGGACCAGCCGGATTTTCATCCGGACATCCTTCAGGGGCCGGTCGTGAGAATCGGTTTTCACGGAATCGATCCGGTCCAGCACATCCATTCCCTTGATCAGTTGGCCGAAAACGGTATAGTTCTGATCCAGCCAGGGCGTTCCTCCCTCAGTCTTGTAAACGGCCCGCTGCTCCGGGGAGAATTTCAGATGATTCTTCGACTCCAATTGGTCCAGGGAACTGTCCGTCCAGATTTTCCCTTCCACAATATAGAACTGGCATCCTGAGGAGGCTTTAAGGGGATTGTTATCCCGGGCCGCAGCAAGAACCCCTTTGCGGTGGAAAAGGTCGCTGCGGAATTCCGCCGCAATGGTATATCCCACATCGCCGTTTCCCAGTTCCTGTCCCGGCCTGGCCCTCCTGGAATCCGGGTCGCCCCCCTGAATCATGAATCCCGGGATGACCCGGTGGAATAGCAGGCTGTCGTAAAAACGGGCCCGGACCAGCTTGATGAAATTATCCCGGTGATGGGGGGTTTCATCGCTGAGCAGGATGACCATCGTTCCGTAGGAAGTGATGATCCGGACCTTCCGATGCCGATGCTGGGCATGAGCCGGTGGGCTTAACAGGACCAGGATTACCAGAATTGGCGCGAGATGGCGCATGGGGAGGGATGTATTTTCAGGGTTCGGTTCCGCCTTCTTCCAGGAAATAGGAAATCAGGCATTCCTTCAGCATCCTTTCCTGATCGGGGGCATCCATGGGGGGGACCGGTTTGACCAGGGAATAGTGGGGCCAACCTTCCGCATCTCGGGATTCCTGCCGGTAAAATCCGTCCCGGGACAGCAGGGCGCAGACCGCCACATGCATCAGATCCTGTTTCTGTTCTTTGGTGAACCGGGTCTTCCAGATCCCGGATTCCTGGATGCCTACCAGAAAAAGGATGGCCTCCAGGTTCGGCTTTCTCCCAAATCGACTGCGGATCAGCTCCTCTACCTGTCCCCATTTTTGATCAAATTCCGCCTGATCCATTGCAGCTCCGGGTGGGTGAAACCTCCGCGGCGAACCGTTTCCGGGACCTTTATCCAGGAAGCTCAGCGGAAATGGTTCAGTTTCAGCCCTTTTTTTAACAATTTTTACAAAGATTTTGTACGAATTTTGCAACCGTTCTAGCCGGTCTGGATGCCCCGCCCAGGCCTTTAACAAGGTTTTAACAGCCAATGCCCTTGTCCCACGGTATTTTGCAAACCTAATTATAAATCTCACCAATACGGCCAAAAAGCCATGTAATGGAAAACACCTCACAGGATATCCGGCAGTTGAATGACAGGATCAACGAGGCCAGCGCATTCGTCGACCTGCTCCATCTGGAAATGGGAAAAGCGGTCGTCGGCCAGAAATACATGGTGGACCGGCTGATGATCGGGTTGCTCTCCCAGGGTCATGTGCTTCTGGAAGGAGTGCCCGGGCTGGCCAAGACCCTGGCCATCAAATCCCTGGCGACCTCGATCCACGCGCATTTCAGCAGGATCCAGTTCACCCCGGACTTGCTCCCGGCCGATGTGGTTGGAACCATGATTTACAACCAACAGAAAAATGAATTCGTGGTCCGCAAGGGTCCCATTTTCGCCAATTTCATCCTCGCCGACGAGATCAACAGGGCTCCGGCCAAAGTGCAAAGCGCGCTGCTGGAAGCCATGCAGGAAAAGCAGGTCACCATTGGGGAGACCACGTTTAAACTGGAGGAACCCTTCCTGGTCCTGGCCACCCAGAACCCCATTGAGCAGGAAGGCACCTATCCTTTGCCTGAGGCCCAGGTGGACCGGTTCATGATGAAAATCGCCATCACCTATCCTTCCAGGGAGGAAGAAAAGCTCATCATCCGCCAGAACCTGAACCCGGACGGGATGCCCCCCATCAGCCCGGTGGTCACCACCCGGGATATCCTCCAGGGCAGGCAGCTGGTCCGCGAAGTCTATATGGACGAGAAGATTGAAAGGTATATCCTGGATATTGTGTTCGCGTCCCGCAGGCCGGAGGATTTTAAGCTGAGCAAACTCAAGCCCCTGATCGCCTATGGGGGCTCCCCCAGGGCGAGCATCAACCTGGCCCTTGCAGCCAAGACCTATGCCTTCATGAAAAGGAGGGGGTATGTGATCCCCGAGGATGTCCGCAGCATCTGCTTCGATGTGATGCGGCACAGGATCGGCCTCACTTATGAGGCCGAGGCCGAAAATGTCACGAGCGAGAATATCCTCAGCGAGATTCTCAATGTCGTGGAAGTCCCATAAGACTTCCCGGCCATTCATCCTGAAGGACAATCCATGGATACCGTCGAATTATTGAAGAAAGTCAGGAAGATCGAGATCAAGACCAGGGGTCTGTCCAATCATATCTTTTCCGGGGAATACCACACGGCCTTCAAGGGCAGGGGAATGAATTTCAGCGAGGTCAGGGAATACCAGTTCGGGGATGACACCCGGTCCATTGACTGGAACGTCACCGCCCGGTTCTCCCACCCGTTTGTGAAGGTTTTCGAGGAGGAAAGGGAGCTCACCGTAATGCTGCTGGTGGACGTAAGTGAAAGCGCCCTTTTCGGGACCAGCCTGCAGCGCAAAAAGGACCTGATCACCGAGATCTGCGGGGTACTCGCCTTTTCTGCGATCAATAATAACGACAAGGTTGGAGT
>DATKSX010000195.1:0-5928 GCA_035531415.1 Chitinophagaceae bacterium | reverse complement strand
CCCCCTGATCCTATTTCCGGGGCACCCCACCCAGAGTTCCCGCAATGCCGATGCCCTGCTCTACCTCTCGCTGATTTCCGGCAGGAACCCCGAGCTGCTGATCGGGCAGCATGTGATCTCCGCTCCCGCGGTTCGCCAAAGCGGGCTGGAGGTGATCCCGACCGGCTACATGGTCATCGACGGAGGCGCGCCCACCACGGTGTCCTATATCAGCAATGCCTCCCCCATCCCCTCCGACAAAGAGGATATTGCCATGTGCACCGCCATGGCCGGCGAAATGCTGGGTTCGAAGCTGATCTACCTGGATGCCGGAAGCGGGGCCCGCGTTCCGGTTACCGAAAACATGATCCGGAAAGTGTCCTCTAATATCTCCGTCCCCCTGGTGGTGGGAGGGGGCATCAGAGATCCGGAAAAAGCCTACCGGAACTGCCGTGCCGGCGCGGATATCATCGTGGTGGGCAATGCCGTTGAAAAAACGCCCGGGCTGATCCGGGACCTGGCCCTGGCCGTCCATTCCGAGCCGGCAACAGTGCCCCCGGTTTGAACCCAAACCAATGGGTTATCCACCGGTTATCCACCGGTTTTTTGGCTCAGAGGCTCATCATTTCCCGGAACCTCACCGCCTGGCGCCGGGATACTTCAATTTTTTCGCCCCCCTTCATCTCCAGCAGCAACCCCCCGTTGAAATAGGTATCGATTTTCTCGATCATCCTGAGGTTCACTATATGCTTGCGGTTGGCCCGGAAAAATACCCGTTCATCGAGCCTTTCTTCCAGGGCATTGAGGGATTTCAGAATGAGGGGTTTGTTGTTCTCAAAATAGACCCGGGCATAATTGCCGACGCTTTCGAAGAGCCGGATCTGCTGGAGCTTGACGAACCAGCAGCGGTCCCCGTCCTTGACAAAGACCTGGTCCCCTTCGGTCAGGGTGCCCCTGAGCCCGCTTAGGGCCAGCTTTTCTTTTTCTTCCTGTTGCTTCAGCCGGTGCAGGGCATCGGCAAGCCGCTTGGGCTCGATGGGTTTGAGCAGGTAATCCAGGGCATTGAATTCAAATGCCTTTAGGGCATATTCGTCATAGGCCGTGGTGAAAATGACCTGGGGCGCCTTGTCCAGGTCCGCCAGTAGCTCAAAGCCGGTCTTATCCGGCATCTGGATATCCAGGAAAAGGAGGTCCGGGTTCAGGTACTCAATCTTTTCGATACCATCCTTTGCATTTACGGCTTCCCCGATCACCTCGATCTCCGGGAATTCCCCCAGCAGTTTTTTCAGTTCGGAACGGGCCAGCCGTTCATCGTCAATAATCAGTGCTTTTTTCATTATTGCAAACGATTTGATTCATGGAACAATTCATTCAGCCCAGGGGCATGGTTACCTTGGCTTCCACCAGGTGATCGGCGGTATCATAGATCCGAAAGGAGGCCCTGCCGCCGAAGAGCAGGTCGAGCCTTTGTCGCGTGCTCTGCAGACCGAACCCGTCCTTTGCCGGAAAATTTCCCAGGTTGCCGGTATTGCGGATGGTGATTTCAAAATCCGATCCCAGCACCCTGGAGGAAATATGGATCAGGCCTCCCTTCACCGCCTTGGAGATCCCGTGCTTGATCGCGTTCTCCACCAGGGTCTGCAGCATCAGGGGCGGCACCGGGAGATCCAGGGTTTCCTGCTCGATGTCGAACTGCGTCTTGAGCCGCTCCTCGAAGCGGATATTTTCCAGGGCCAGGTAATCCTTTACGATCCCGATTTCGTTATGCAGGGTCACGGTTTCGGTTTTCTCTGCCTGCATGGAACTTCTCAGAATATTGGAAAGTTCGGTGATGGCTGTCCTGGCCCTTCCGGGGTTCTCGTCGATCAGCGCGCGGATGCTATTGAGCGCGTTAAAAATGAAATGGGGGTTGAGCTGCGACTTGATGGTTTTTAACTCCAGCTCCTTTACGGTGGCTTCCAGGCGCAGTTTATCCATCTGCGCGCTGCGGGTCTTTTCCATGAAATGCCAGAGGAAGTAGATGACCCCCCAGAAAAAGATCAGCATCCCGTCGTTGATGATGCCGGCAACATAACGGGCCTCCGCCCTGCTTCCCACCGTATAGCTGAGGACATTGTCCATCAGGTGGGAGATCACCATGCACAGGAATCCGCCCACCACCACCGCGATCAGGAACCGGGCGATCAGCTTTTTACCAATATCCAGGGTAAGCCAGTCGAAGCGGATGATCACCATCCGGAGGATATGCGTCACGATGATCCCCGTGAGCAACAGGGCCAGCAGGTGGGCGAAAAATTTAAGGTCAAGGATCCGGTTGAAGGTGAATGCAAAAAACACCGTGGCCATCCCGTAAATTCCCCAACCGATCACCTGGCATAGCCAGTAATATCTGGATTTTCCTCCCAATAGTTCTGGCTTTGGGTAAATCTACAAAACTAAAGGGCCTGCCCTCAGGGTAAAATGGAATTATATCAAAGGACCCCCGGCAGGATAAATGGCAGGGCAGGGCCCGTAGGTTTAAGATACAACACTTTTTAATAATATTTAATTCTTTTTATTTCATACCGATAAGCGACTGCTTTTATCGGATACGGACCTATGGGTACGGATCGAATATTCCGGGTCATCCGGGCCATTGCCGGTCCCCTTTAAAAACCCCGGTCGGACCAGCGGGTACCCAATCCGGCCCTGGTTCCTACCTTTACCCGGAATATCATGATCCGGGGGAGCAGGAACGATCCCGGGGTCCCGGAAGGCCCCGGATTCCATTGGATTTTAAATTTTGCGAAACCGGAACGGTGAACTCTGACACCCCCGGTTTTTTACACCGGCCTGAGGCTTACGGATAATGGGGTGATTTTCGGGCAGCGGGAAAATGAGCCCGGAACTGATTATTGGTTAAATTTGGATTTTTAAAGCCAAGGCAATGGAAATCAAGGCCGGTCCCCTGCTCAGTCAGGTCAACTCTCCGGCAGATCTTAAACTGCTTTCCCGGGAACAGCTCAATCCGCTTTGTGACGAGCTGCGCCAGTACATCATCGACGTGGTCAGCGTTCATGGAGGCCATTTTGCGGCCAGTCTTGGTGTGGTGGAACTCACGGTAGCCCTGCATTACGTCTTCAACACGCCCGAGGACCAGCTGGTCTGGGATGTGGGCCACCAGGCTTATGGCCACAAGATTCTCACGGGACGCAGGGCCCTTTTTTCCACCATCCGCAAATATCATGGCCTGAGCGGATTTCCCAAAAGGACCGAGAGCCCTTATGATAGTTTTGGAGTGGGTCATTCCTCCACCTCCATTTCTGCTGCCTTGGGAATGGCCCTGGCAGCCGCACGCAAGGGGGATCTGAAGACCCACCATATCGCCGTTATCGGCGATGGTGCCATGACCGCGGGGATCGCCTTTGAGGCCCTGAACCATGCCGGAGTCTCCAACGCCAATTTGCTGATCATCCTGAACGATAACGGCATGTCCATCGACCCCAATGTCGGGGCCCTGAAGGAATACCTGACCGATATCGCCACTTCCTATACCTATAACAAACTCCGGGACGACCTCTGGAACCTCCTGGGAAAGCTGCCCCACAGCAGATTTTCCAGGGAAATGGTTTCCAAACTGGAAGCGAGCATGAAAGGAATGGTCACCCGGTCCAGCAACCTGTTTGAAGCCCTCAATCTCCGTTATTTCGGAACCCTGGACGGGCACAATGTCCAGAAGCTGGTCGATACCCTCCAGGACCTGCGCAACATCCCCGGACCGAAACTGCTGCATATCGTCACCACGAAAGGGAAAGGTTATGCACTTGCCGAAAAGGACCAGACCAAGTGGCATGCTCCCGGGCTCTTCGACAAGGTGACCGGTGAGATCCAGAAAAAAATCATTCCCGGTCCCCAGCCCTTAAAATACCAGGACGTATTCGGGTATACCCTGCTGGAGCTGGCGGAAAAAAATGACCGGATCATGGGGATCACTCCGGCCATGCCCTCTGGTTCCTCCATGAAGATCATGATGGACCAAATGCCAGACCGGGCCATCGACGTGGGCATCTGTGAACAGCATGCGGTAACCCTGAGCGCAGGATTGGCCACCCAGGGGATCACCGTTTTTTGCAATATATACTCTACGTTCGTGCAGCGGGGATACGATCAGGTGGTTCATGACGTGGCCATTCAAGACCTTCCGGTGATCTTTTGCCTGGACCGCGCGGGACTGGTGGGGGAGGACGGTCCCACCCACCATGGGGCATACGATATCGCGATGATGCGTGTTTTGCCCAATATGGTGGTCAGTGCCCCGATGAACGAGGAGGAATTGCGCAACCTGATGTATACGGCGCAGCTTCCCTCCTCCAGGCATCCTTTCGTCATACGCTATCCCCGTGGGGAGGGCGTGATGACCGACTGGAGGCGCCCCTTCCAGAAGATCCGGATCGGAACGGGGAGAAAAATCGCCGACGGCAGGGAAATTGCCATCCTTTCCTTCGGTCATCCCGGGAATTTCGTGACTGAAGCCCGGAGGCAGCTGCTGACCGATGGCATTGAACCGGCCCACTATGACCTGAGGTTCGTCAAGCCCCTGGATGAAAAATTGCTTCATGAAGTGTTCCGCCGTTTCGACCGCATCATCACCGTAGAAGACGGTTCCATTGCAGGAGGTTTCGGATCCGCCATCCTGGAATTCATGGCGGCTCATCAATACCAGGCCCAGGTCCGGATTCTGGGGATTCCCGACCGGGTGATCGAACACGGAAAACCTTCCGAGCTTCAGCGGGAATGCGGGTTCGATGCCGTGGGCATTGCCGAAACCGCCCGGGCCCTGCTGCGGGACCGCATCACCGTCAGGTCCTAATTCCGCGGTCATGCCGGCCCATACCCCTTCCATCACCCTGTTCATTTCCGCAGCCATCCTGCTCAACCTCACCCCGGGTCCCGACATGCTTTATGTGGCTACCCGCACCGCTTCCCAGGGTCTGAAAGCCGGAATTCTTTCCGCTTTCGGGATTTTCAGCGGAACCCTGGTGCATATTTCTTTCGCCATTTTCGGGCTTTCCATAATCCTCCAGCGTTCGGCAGCTGCCTTCATGACCCTCAAATATGCAGGCGCCGCATACCTGATTTACCTGGGGATAATCGCCCTGATCAAAAAAGATCCCTCCGCGCTGGATAATGGCCCCGCTCAAAAACAGCGATACCGGAAGGTCTATCTGCAAAGCATCCTGACCAATGTGCTCAATCCCAAAGTGGCCCTTTTTTTCCTGGCTTTTCTGCCCCAGTTCATCGATCCGGCCCAGGGGCATATCCCTTTGCACATCCTCGGCCTGGGTCTGTATTTTGATATCCAGGGAACCCTGATCCTGATGGGGGTTGCCATAGGGATCACCCGGCTCGGCCAGGGGTTCCTGCAAAAATCCAGGGCCCTTCCAAGGTCCCGAAAGCTGACCGGAGGAATCCTGATCGCGCTGGGGATCCGGCTCGCCCTGCTGGATAAAAAATAGGAATCCCCCATGGCCGGAAACCTTCCGCTCCGCATCGCCAGGATCCTCCCTGAGACCGCCGAAGCGGCGACCCTGGTCCTGGAACCCATTACCGGAAGTCCCCTACCATACCGGGCAGGCCAGTTCCTGACCCTGCGATTTCCGAGGAGCCTGGGAGAAATCCGCCGGTCCTTTTCCTTCAGCTCTTCCCCCCGGACCGGGGAGCCACCGGCCCTGACCATCAAAAGAAAACCCAACGGGGAGGTATCCCGCCATATTCTGGAGCAGGTCCGGGTAGGCGATATCCTGGAGGCCGTGAAACCCTCGGGTATGTTCACCCTGGATTTGAAGGCGGACCGCCCCAGGGACATTTTTCTCCTGGGTGCCGGCATCGGGATCACGCCCCTTTTTTCCCATTTGAAAACCCTTCTTGCAGAGGAGCCTGATGCACGCATTATTCTTCTGTACAGCAATA
>DATKSX010000194.1:0-3081 GCA_035531415.1 Chitinophagaceae bacterium | reverse complement strand
TTTATGCTCGTAAATCATCGAAAACTTTATACTCGTTTCAAGAGGTTTAAAACCAAATCAATCCCTAAAAGGACTGGGTTTTACCTGTATTGATGGAAATACCTTTTCCATATATTTACGGTATTAACCCATAATGTTTTTCAGATTAATCTAATAAATCATGAAAAAGATAGCTACCATGATTGGGGTTCTTGTGACCCTGCTGATGCAGCCTGGCATCTCACAGGACAGAGATGCTTCCGATCAATCCCCCACCGCGATTGGAAAATTCCAGGTCGGGCTGCGCTTCGGAATCGCGACTTCCATCACCGGAAGGGTGTTTCTCGATGACCAAACCGCCATTGAGGGACTGATTTCCATGCCCATCTTTGACACCCGGGTGGGAGTCACAGGTCTTTATGAAAAGTTCGGGAGATTTGGAAATCCGGGTCTGGGAGTCTTTTATGGGGTGGGTGCCCATGCCGAAGACTATACCAGGGAATTCGTAAAGAACAACCACACTTACGGCGGTCTCATTTTCGGGGTGGACGGGATCGTGGGGATCGATTATACCTTCCCCTTTTCCCCAATCAACCTCAGCCTGGACTGGAAACCGGCCATCGACGTTATTCCCCTTTTCGGCAATCCGGCACCCCTGCTGGAATTCGGGGCATCCATTCGGTACATATTCTGACCTACGTGAATACCGGGATTTGGAATGGGGACCGCGTCCTGCATGGGGACCTGGGACCCCTGGTCCCAAATCCCTAAAACTGACCGGGGCTTTTGATCAAGAAGGGTTTTTCATAAAAAGCCGAAACATAGGGATTGCTCCGGAGCCGTTCATGATCCCCCGGGCCAGGGAACTGGAGACCATGATGATCCGGCACCGGTCAAGGACCGAAGAAAGCAATGGGGCAAAATCTTCCAGGAATTCAAAGCCAACCATCCCGGGCATCCGGATATCGAGCAGGATCAGCCCGGCAGGGAAGCAAGGTGATCCATCCGGGATTTCAGGTCCTCCAGAGCGGCCTGTCCTGACTCCATGGAAAGGATTTTTCGGTCAATCCCCTGCTTGTTGAGCTCCTATTCTGCTGCGATCCCGGCCTCCCTTCCTTACCCTGAAAGTAGGCGGAAAAACAGGGGCGGCCTCCCGGTTTCCCCGGGTACCAGCCGTCCCCTGCGCAGCACTCAGGGGAAACGGAGGGGTTCACAAACAAAAAGGGGCTGGGTGATCCGAGCTGCCTCTCTTTCGCTCCGGGAGGCCCTTCCTGGACCATGCGCTATCAGTACATAAGTGAACACGGCCCAACCGGACTGGTCCGCCTTATAGTTGGTATGCCAGTAATTGTTCATGGCATAGGAAAAAAAACTTTGCGATGGGGCAAAGGTTTTTTTCCAGGAAGGAACCGAAGCTCCGGGAGGAATGACTTCGCTTCTCATGGCCCCCCACTCCATGATCGGGGTGGATTCCGGGAAAAGCGTGACTCCCCAGGCAGCATTAGAAAGGTCCATCCATTTGCCCACATATCCGAAATCCCGGTTTCCTCCCGCCAGGGTATCGGTGAAGGGCCGGTAGGGGAAGGCCCCGTTATCCGCGATCAGCCTTCCGCCCGGAACATCAAAGGGAAAAGCAAAATGCACGGCCTCCTTGGTTCTAACCAGAATCTTGTCCAGACTGTCGGTGATGGTCAGGCTTCCATCCAGATTATTGAGCTGATAGACGATCAGGAGGCTTCGGGCACCAGGAGCCTCGCATTCCAGCTGCAGTTCGGTTCGCAAGGGTCCGTTTTCTGTGATCCGCATCCTGATCATTTTGGAGCTTTCCGCCATTGCGGGGTCCCGGCCCGGGACATATTCATACTGGTTCAGGCCAAATTCTCCCGGACGAACTATTTGTCTCCCGCCCCTGTTGATGAAAAGAAGCCGGATGGATCCGGTGGAAGAATCGATTTGGAAAGTCAGCCACCGGTTTTGGACCCACCAACCATGGATCAGGCCAGAATCCCCCAGAGAGCCTCTTTGGGAAGTATCTCCTGTTTCCCTCCGCAGGGTAATCCGGCTCCCAGGTCCTATGGAAGGTATCCAGAGCAACCTGGTCCCCCCGGAAAGTTCCTGCTGCGGCAGGGGTTTTCCGGATCCATCGGTCCATACCTGATCATTGGGGATCCCCGGAAGGGCGACCACCCCGGAGACTTGCCAGAGGTGGGTGTTGATCACCTGGATTCCGGAATCCGGCCGGAGCGCGGCTTCCGTCAATCCGGACCGCAGGGATTTTTCAAGGCTGTCCCCTTCCACCAGGAAATTTCTTTTGAAAGCCCATTGCTCCCGGGTGAAATCGCTGTCCGGATCGCTGATGCTGCACCAGGCTCCCCAAGTATGCTCATCGAACATGACCACATCCCTGCGGGCCCGGTTAAGCATTTCAGAGTCCATCGGGTGATGCAGGATTTGAGATAAATCCAAATCCTGCTCCAGGCGGGATCTGAGCTCCCGGATCCAACCCAGCTCCGCCGCCGTGGAGGCTGCTCCGTCCTCCCAATAAGGGGATAGGTCACCCCGGTATACCGGAAGCCGGCTGCCATAGACCTTTTCAATCCGGGAAAGGGCTATTTCGGGGGTGGAAAGTACCAGTTTGGGATACAGATACCGGGCGTTCCAGGTCCGGACAAAATCCGAGATCCCGGTATCCAGGTGGGCATTATCTGAAATGATGTTATAACGCACCAAGGCGTACCGGTAGGGATATTTTTCTGACTCCAGCCGGTTGATGTATCCCACCAACCTGCCCGTAAGGCGGACCGGATCTGCCGAGCCCGGGGTCCCATGAAACCAGGAGTAGCTGCTCCCGGCAACATCGGTCAGCACAGCCTTTCCACCCCGGGGCGGAAGCCAGTAGAAGGGCCGGTCCCCCCAATCCTGCAGTACCCCTCCGATCCGGTCCGAGTTATTGGTCCCCACGGAAAAATACCGGATCCCCGCATCGCTCAGGGCAGCTATGGTGCTCCAGGTATAACCGGGGACATCCGAGATCATCGCCGATTGGATCCGGATATGGAATCTTTTTTCCAATTGCCGGGAGTAGTCCGTCATCCATTGCAG
>DATKSX010000193.1:0-7038 GCA_035531415.1 Chitinophagaceae bacterium | reverse complement strand
CATCCAATGCACCGTTATCCCAGTCTTCCCCGTCTGAAATCAGGACAATCGCCTTGTGGAGCTTTTCCTTGGGATCGAAGGCCTGGTCGGAGTTCTCTATCGCTTTGGCAATAACGGTCCCAGGAGTGGGAACCATATCTGGAGTTACGGTGTTGAGGTACATCCGGGCCGCGCTGAAATCCACCGTAAGGGGCATCTGCAGGTAGGCGTTTCCGGCAAAAACCAGCAACCCGATCCGGTCGTTGGGCATCTGATCCATCATCCTGAGGATCAGTTGTTTGGCCTTGTCCAGCCGACTGGGCTGCACATCCTGGGCCAGCATGCTCTTGCTGACGTCCAGGGCGATCACCACATCCACCCCTTTGCGGCTGACCTTTTCCATTTTGTCTCCGATCTGGATATTGGCAGCGCCGACCACCCCGAAAAAGAAAGCCAGAAAAGCCAGAATGAACTTCAGGCGGAAAAGCCGGGAGGAATAGCCGGAAAATAATTTTTCCACCAGGGTCTTATTCCCGATCCTGCGGATGGATTTTTTTTTCCAGATCAGGACGCTGATGAACAGCAGCAGGAAAAGGAAAAGCAGGGTCAGCCCCGCAAGGTATTCGATATGTTGAAATTTAATCATGTTGGAAGAAATTTCCTGATCCCCGCAAAATCAAAGCCGCAGGGTATCGGGAGCTCTTGCAAAAATAACCTTCCGCGCAGTCCCTCTCCAGGGGAATTGAAAATATTTGTGAATATTTTAACGCCTGAGTTAATAGGCTTTGCCTCCATGCATGAGTCCCAGGGAGGAAAGGATTTTCTCAAGGATGATCATTCTGGTTCCGGAAATATCCAGGGCGGGGTGGTCGGTGGTCAGGACCAGGGCAAAAAAATGAGGCCGACGGTTCTCCAGTTCCCAGCCGACCACCCAGCCCACCTGCTGGTTGCCATTCCTTCCAAGGCCCGTCTTGTAATAGATGTCGTAATGCGGTTCCCGGACCATATGCATCATCCCGACTACCATCCGCTGGGTAATGTCTTTGAAAGGTAACTGGCTGAAATAGAGCTTCTCCACAAAACCAAGCTGCTCATCGGGGGAAATCCGGAGGGAATTATCCAGCCAGAAGGAATCGATCCTCGGCCCGATGACCCTATTGCCATATTGTACCGTATCCAGGAAATACTGCATCGTATCCCTGCCGATCCTGCGAGCCAGTTGCTGGTAATAGGGAACCGCCGAATAACGGAAGGCCTGGGCCATGGTGAGGTCCTGGTTCCACTGCTTCACCGGACGGGTAATGCCATCCCAGCGGATCACAAAATTGGTGTCCGGAACGATGCCGGTTTCAAGGGCCACGAGGGAGTTGAAGATCTTGAAGGTGGAAGCGGGTAGCAGGCGTTGCTCCATGCCGGGCTGGTTGTAAACATCAAACCTTTTCAGGCTGTAGTCATGGACCATAACGCAGCCCTGGACCCCCGCGGCGCTGAAATAATTTTCCCATTCCGGATGTACCTGGACGCCACCGGAATTACAGCAAACCAGTCCGATGAGGAGGAGGGGAGCCATCCGGGAAAGGAGGATGCGAACCATGACGGGAATTTTTTAAAGATCTATTTTAAAACGCCCAGCTCTTTTCCGACCTCCGTGAATGCGGTAAGCGCCTTTTCCAGATGATCCTGACGGTGGGCCGCACTGAGCTGGACCCGGATCCGGGCCTGCCCCTTCTGAACTACCGGATAAAAGAACCCGATGACATAGATCCCTCTTTCCAGGAGCCTGGCTGCGAAATCCTGGGCCAAAACGGCATCGTAAAGCATGATCGGAACGATCGGGTGGATGCCAGGCCTGATGTCAAAGCCCGCTGCCGTCATATTCTCCCGGAACCATTTGGTGTTGGATTCCAGCTGGTCCCTCAGGTCGGTGGATCCGGTAAGCAGGTCCAGAACGGCAATGGAAGCTCCCACGATCTCCGGTGCCAGGGAATTGCTGAACAGGTAGGGCCTGCTGCGCTGGCGGAGCATATCGATGACTTCCTTTTTGCCGCTGGTGAACCCGCCGGAAGCCCCGCCGAGGGCTTTGCCCAGGGTGCCGGTGATCAGATCGATCTGGTCCATAACCCCACGGTATTCGTGGGTCCCCCTCCCGGTTTTTCCAATAAATCCGGTGGAATGGCTTTCGTCACTCATAACCACGGCCTGGTATTGTCCGGCGAGTTCACAGATCCGGTCCAGTTGAGCGATGGTCCCATCCATACTGAAGGACCCATCCGTCACCACGATCCGGCTCCGGCAGGAAGAAGCCGCCTTCAACTGGGTTTCGAGGTCCTCCATGTCGTTGTGCCTGAACCGGAACCGCTGGGCTTTGCAGAGCCGCACCCCGTCGATGATGGAAGCGTGGTTCAACTCATCGGAAATGATGGCATCCTTTTCCTGAAAAAGAGGCTCAAATACCCCTCCGTTTGCATCAAAGGCTGCTGCATAGAGGATGGCATCCTCCATGCCGAGGAAAGCGGCGATCTTTTGCTCCAGCTCCCGGTGAATGTCCTGGGTCCCGCAGATAAACCGCACGCTGCTCATCCCGTATCCCCGTTTATCTAAGGTTTCCTTGACTGCCCGGATTACGTCGGGATGGGAGGAAAGGCCCAGGTAGTTGTTCGCACAGAAATTGATCACTTTTTTATTTCCGACGACGATCTCCGCCCCCTGAGGGGATTCGATGATCCGTTCCTTCTTATACAGACCGGATTTTTGGATCTCTTCCAGTTCGATGGCGATTCTTTGCGTAAATGCTTCATTCATAAGGATGGATTTAGGGAAGGGTGGACAAAATTAAGGGATAATCGAGATTGTGGCCTCCTGTGGGGAAATATCCGGACCAGCTGTAACCTTTGATCATCAAGTGCCGTCTTACACCGGAGGACGACATCCATGGGGCGAAAAGGAATATTTTAGGATGATAAACCCAGCAGGCCGATTTTTTCAGGTGGAAGGATATTTGCCGGTAAATTGAGTTCATCAGACCTTCGCCTAAAGTACCGCAATGACCGAATCCGATTTCCAAACCTGTGTGGAGCAGCATGCGGATGGTCTTTTCCGGTTTATTCTTAAAAATCTCCGCCACCGGGAAGACGCCCGGGATATCGTGCAAAACAGCTTTGAAATCCTTTGGAGGAAAAGGGATGAGGTGACGGCAGCCAAATCGAAATCTTATCTTTTTACGGTTGGATATCATAACATGATCGACCATCTCAGGAAGGTCCGCAACATCTCTCTCTCCGACGAAATGGCGGAAAGAGGACCCCTGGTGCCGGAACATCCGGCTCCGGATCTGTCAAAAAAGCTGGAATCAGCCCTGGCGATGCTCAATGGAATCCAAAGATCCCTGATCCTGCTCAAGGATTACGAGGGGTATAGTTATGTGGAGATCGGAACGATCACGGGGTTGAACCCCTCCCAGGTGAAAGTATACCTGCACCGGGCCAGGTTGAAGATGAAGGAATTGATCGGCAAAAAGGAAAACCTGATCTGAGCCGCGAACCGAAACGAAAAGGACATGGAAATCAATCCCGATAATTACGAATCCTGGATGCTGAGCTATATCGACGGGGAGCTGGATGCTTCCGGGGAAAGGGAATTGATGGCCTTCCTGGAAGTTCATCCTTCCCTGAAGGAGGAACTCCGGGTCTTCCGGTCCCTGAAGCTCCATCCGGACCCATCCATCGTTTTTGAATCCAAAGAGATCCTTTCCCGGGGACGCAGGGCCAAACTGGTCCGGTTCTGGTGGATTCCGGCAGCGGCGGCAGCATTGGTCCTCTGGGTCCTGGTCGTGAGAAAAGTCCACGCCCCCCTTACCGGGTCCAGGGGAAAGGGTCTGGTCATTCACCTGCAGCAACATCCCGCGCAGGCCCCCCTTCCGGATCATTCCCGGTTGATGATCCCCCGGGCCAAACCGGTCGTGGATTCCGGCCGGACCATTGCCTCCGCCAACCCGGTTATCCCACCCCGCCTGAAATCCCGGATTCCCAGGAGCGCCCCTCCTTCCGGCCTCGCTACATCCCGGCCTGTTTCCGTTCCGGAACCTGGGGCAGTCCGCACCGACAGTTCAGAAATTGCTTTGGGTCCCGTACCACCACTGCCCACATCAGGGGTTGGCAGGATAATGGAGGCAGGGACTCCCCCGGTGTTATTGGTGTCGCCTTCCGGCCAGGGGCTCGCCTTTAAAGAAACCCAGCCAGAAAAGGTCGCTTCCGCACTTCCCGTAAACAGCCAGGCCATCCTATCCATCCAGGGAAACCTGGGGGCTTCGGTGATCTCCCGAATCGCCCGGATCCAAAAGTTTTTTTCCCGGAAAAATCCTGTCCTGGCCAAAACCGATATCGTGCAGATCGGCCCGATTGAATTCGTAAAACCGAAATAAAAAAAATCCAACCCTTATGAAATTTGCTGTCTACCTCTTCATTCTCCTGGCGGGAATCAACCTTCCCTCAGGGGCTCAGGATACCGGGTCAAACCAGGAAAGTCCCCATATCGACACCCTGGTTATCAAAAGAGACCGGGAAGATGCCAACAGGATCTGGTCCATGGATACGGTGCGCATTTTTGGCCTGATGTTCATCAGCGGAAGGAAGAATCACCGGAATTTTGCCCAGGTCCTGGTCGATTCCGTGCACCGGGCCAATAGGTACCACCGGAACGTGCGCACCAATTTCCTGGTGCTGGACCTGGGGGTCAACAATTATATTGACCGCACCCCGTATTACCCGGATAATTACGCGGCATACGCTTCATCCCCGGTATATAATCTGGCTCCGCGGACCCCCGCCCAGGGGCCGGTAACCGCTTCCGAATTCAGGCTGGTTCCCCAAAAGTCCGTCAATGTGAACATCTGGATCTTCCTCCAAAAGGTCAATCTCATCCATCATGTGGTCAACCTGCAATACGGCCTGGGCGCCGAAATGAACAATTTCAGGTACGAGAATAATATCTCCTATGTCCCCGGATACCAGACCACCATCATCCGGGATTCGGTAGGTTTCCGGAAGAACAAGCTTTTTACGGAATACCTCACGGTGCCCCTGATGCTGAATTTCGAAACGAATCCCTTTCACCATAAACGGTCCTTCCAGATCAGCTTTGGAGTAAGCGGGGGTTACCTTTTCAAATCCAGGACCAAGCAAATCAGCCAGGAGCGGGGAAAGGTAAAAGATAACGATGCCTTCAACCTGGATACCTGGCGGGGATCCCTGATCGGGGAAATCGGTTTTGGAAATATAAAGTTTTACGGCTCCTACAGCCTGACCCCCCTGCACCAGAACGGGCTGGTCCAATACCCCTTTTCCGTTGGAATCCGGCTGCTTGATGGACTTTGACCGAAGGGAATTTCGGGAACAAATCCGCCCCACCCTATAAGGAGTTCCTGCTTTTCCATACCGGTTTGATTCGTATCTTGGCCCGTGATGAAACTGCGGTATCTCCCGGCCTTTATAGCCCTTTCAGCCTTCTTTCCGGCCCCCTCCTGCATCCACCTGGATCATCCGCGGTTCGATGTGATCGGAAGGATCCGGGGAATCCGGGATACCGTGGTCTATTTCACCCTTCTGAACCACCAGGGAGCCCTGGTTCGCAGCGATACGGTCCCGGTCCGGGAAGGGGGAGTGATCGAATACACTGGAAAGGTGAAGGATTCCCTGAGGGCCATTCTAACCCTCCCCTCCCTGCAATCGGAAAGCAGCGGTAATCTCTCTTTCGAATTACTCAATACCAATTATCTCATCCATGCGGATGCCGATTCCATCAACAAGGCCGTGATCCACTCCGGAAATGATGAGGACTGAACCGGTACCGGAGGAATTTTATTGTGCCGGTTGAAAAAAAAATTCTACTTTTTTTATCGCAATAACGCCAAAACGCATCCGTTATCGGAGTAGCAATTCTCCGGCATGCGATTCCTGCTTTGGCTTTTATTCCTGGTGCCGGGTATGGCATTTGCCCCTGGGTCACCCCAACCCGGACCTGATCCTTCCCATGTGGACCTGAGCAAGGTTTTCATCCTGGTGGAGAAATCTTCTTACAAGATGTATGTGTATGAGGATGTCACCCTGATCCGGACCTATGATGTCCTTTTCGGCACCGATGATTTCTCTGATAAGAGGATGGAGGGAGACAAGCATACCCCGAACGGTACCTTCCATATTATTGCGAAGAAATATGACAACAGGTGGAGCAGGTTCATGCTCCTGGATTATCCCAATGACCGATCCCTGGAAATATTCAGGGAAAGGAAAGCCCGGGGCGAAATTCCCGAATCGGCCCATCTGGGAAGCGGCATTGGCATCCATGGGGTATGGCCCAGAATCGAAGATTATGTGTTCCGTTACCGGATGAACTGGACGGACGGGTGCATCAGCCTGAGGAATTCCGATGTGGATGACCTTTTCAACCTGGTGGAGGTAGGCACCCCGGTGGTGATCCGGCCCTAGAAGTTATAATTTCCCTTTTTTAATTTCCTCCACCACAGCGGGATCCAGCAGGGTGGTGGTATCTCCCAGATTGTTCATCTCTCCTTCTGCTATTTTTCTCAGGATCCTTCTCATGATCTTACCGCTGCGGGTCTTTGGCAGGCCGCTTACGAACTGGATCTTGTCGGGTTTGGCGATGGCACCAATGACGCGGGTCACCGTCTCCAGGATATTCCTGCGGGTCATTTCTTCGTGGACGGCATGGTGGCAAATCACGTAGGCATATATCCCCTGCCCCTTGATGGGGTGGGGGAAACCGACCACCGCACTTTCCACAACATCGGTATGCATATTGATCGCATTTTCCACCTCAGCCGTACCGATCCGGTGGCCACTCACATTAAGGACGTCATCCACCCTCCCGGTGATCCGGTAATAGCCGTCCTGGTCCCGGAGACATCCGTCCCCGGTAAAATAATAACCCGGGTAAGCCTCAAAATAGTTCTTGCGGCACCGTTCATGGTCTCCATAGGTGGTGCGGATCATGCCAGGCCAGGGAAATTTGATGCAAAGGTTTCCGCTCACCCCGTTGCCTTCC
>DATKSX010000192.1:0-4694 GCA_035531415.1 Chitinophagaceae bacterium | reverse complement strand
TCCCGGCATCCCCGGACGGGAGCTGCTTAAGGCAATTTTTTTTCCGTCGAAACTGATTCCATGGTCGTTGTTGATCCGGTCCACGGAACCGGTCGGAACCAGGACGGGGGTTCCACCCCGCGCGGAAAGAGTGAAAAGCTTCCCTTTTTCGTTGAACAGCAGGGTTTCCCCTCCCGGCATCCAGTTCGGGGCTTCAAAGCGCCCCGGCTCAGTATAGATCACCTTCCGCATCCCGGTGAATACATCCAGGATTTCCATCCTGCTGCCAAGGGCCTTCCGTTGCCCGGGAAGGACCGGAATGTCGATCCTTACGTTCCAGATGCGGGCACGCGCGAAGTCCGTGGAATCATGGGCGCAAATGAACAGGCCCGCAAGCACCGAATCCGGGAAGTCCGGCATTTCATGCTCCCCCACTTCCTGCAAAGGCTCCCCGGGATGGGCGACCCTCATGATGAAAAGATTTCCCCGGCGTTCCAGCTGGAGGGTTTGGAAATCCGTCTTTGGAGACCGGATCTCATCCTGGGGGTCCCTCATGAAGGCTCCCCGAAGTACCCGCCATTGCAGCACGGTAAGCCCGTCCCGGTGAGAGACCGCACCAATCTGGGCGGCCTGGGGATCATCGGATTCCCGCACCATCCATCCGATTTTGCGGTGGGCATTACCGCTGTCTCCCTGGAAAGCGAAATCTGCCGTCAGGATGAAATCGCCACCGAGCTTTCGGAAACAATACTGGAACTGGTCGTGGTCGAACCAGATATTATAACCAGAGCCTCCCAAGGTATAGGTCTGGGTAGCCTCATCATAAGTCGAAGAACCGGAGATGGAAGGGTCACCGATATCCCGGTGGTCGGAAAATACACCAACGGGGCCTTGCTGGGATCTGGCCTGCGAGAAAGAAAAGATGGAGGCCATTAAAAGAATATATCTCATGGATTGGATGATTTCAAAAGAGAATCTTCCCTGGAACTGGTGGGTTCTTGCTACAAGGCTTCCACGATCACTGCGCTGGCCCCTCCTCCCCCGTTGCAGATGCCCGCGATTCCGTATCGTCCGTGGTTCCGTTTCAGGATGGAAACCAGCGTGACCAGGATCCTGGCCCCGCTGCAGCCGATGGGGTGACCGAGGGCGACCGCTCCGCCCCAGATATTCAGGCGGGAGGGATCAATGCCCAGATCCCGGGCGTTTGCAATCGCAACACAGGAAAATGCCTCGTTGATCTCGGCATAATCCATATCCTTCATTTGCAGGGCCGCATTTTTCAGGGCCCGGTTCATCGCGATGGTCGGCGTGGTGGTAAACCACTCAGGGGCCTGGGATGCATCCGCATAGGAAACGATGCGGGCGACCGGTTTTAAGCCCAGGTCTTTTGCACGTGCCTGGCCGCAAAGAACTACCGCGGCTGCCCCATCATTGATCTTGGAAGCGTTCGCCGCCGTGATGGTCCCATCCTTGTCGAAAGCGGGTTTCAAAAGGGGGATTTTCCCGGCCTGGAGTTTTTGGTATTCCTCATCCCGGCTCACGGTAACCGGCTGCTTCCCACCGGTTTCCACCGGGACAATTTCGGCGCTGAAAAAACCCTGCTCCGTAGCCTCACGGACCCTCCGGTAACTTTCCAGGGCAAAAGCGTCCTGGTCCTCCCTGGTGATCCGATATTTGGCCGCGCAAAGTTCCGCGGCATTGCCCATATGAAAATCATGGTAAGGGTCCCAGAGTCCATCCCTAAGAATCCCATCAGTCAGAACGCCATTCCCGAGCCGGTAACCCGCCCTGGCTTTATCCAGGTAATAAGGCGTATTGCTCATGCTTTCCATCCCTCCGGCGACCGCAAGCCGGATGTCCCCCAACCTGATGCCCTGGGCGGCAAGTACAATCGCCTTCATGCCGGAAGCACAGACCTTGTTCACTGTGGTGCAGGGAATACGGTCCGGAAGGCCGGCATAAATGCTGGCCTGGTTGGCCGGAGCCTGTCCCTCCCCGGAAGTAATCACATTGCCCATGAAGACCTCCTCCACCTCGGAGGGGTCGATACCGGCTCTTTCCACCGCAGCCTGGATGGCCCGGGCGCCCAGCCTGGTGCAGGGGATGGAGGCCAGGGCCCCTTGCAGGGACCCAATGGGGGTCCTGGCCGTGGAAATCAGGAAAACTTCTTCCATCTGCCAAAAGTAGGAAATTCCGGGGCTGCCCTTTTACACCGTTTTCGTAATTTTCCCTAATGGATGCTGAGGAAATCCGAAATTATGCTCTTTCAAAGCCGGAAGCATGGGAGGACACGCCCTTCGGGGAAGGCAACCTGGTGTTCAAATTCCGGGAGAAAATGTTCCTTCTCCTCAGCCTGGATTCCAGTCCGGTGACCTTTAACGTCAAGTGCGATCCTTTACGGGCCGTTTCCCTCCGGGAACAGTATGACGCAGTCCAGCCCGGTTATCACATGAACAAGAAGCACTGGAATACCATAACGGTGGATGGAACCCTGGGAAGCAGCCTGTTGAAGGAGATGATCGATCATTCCTTTGAGTTGATTGGAGGAAGGCAGACCCGGAAGAAAAAATGACCAGAGACCAGGACAATCCCGAATTGGTAGCGGCGCAGGAATTGATCCGGAGCACCGGGGAGTCCTTTTTCCTCACCGGCAGGGCCGGAACCGGCAAATCCAGCTTCCTGCGCCGGGTGGTGGAAGGCCGCTCCAAGAACATGGTCGTGGTGGCTCCAACGGGGATTGCCGCAGTGCTGGTCGGAGGAGTGACGATCCATTCCTTTTTCCAGCTTCCCCACCGGGTGCTGCTTCCCGGTGATGAAGGAATCACCCGGTTTCCCAAACAATCGGTTAAATACCGGATGATCGCTGCGATGGATACCCTGATCATCGACGAGATTTCCATGGTCAGGGCCGACCTCATCGACGCAATCGACCATTCCCTGAGGATCAACGGCGGAAACCCCTCCCTCCCCTTTGGGGGAAAACAGCTCGTCTGCATCGGGGACCTGTTCCAGCTGGAACCCGTGGTTCGGGCCGGTTCAGAAGAACAGCAGATCCTGGAAGAACTTTACGGCAAACCCTACTTTTTCCGGGCCCGGGTATTCGGAAAATTTCCCTTGTTCTGCCTGGAATTAAAAAAGGTGTACCGTCAAACTGATCCCCGCTTCATCCTCCTGCTAGACAAGGTCCGGCTCAATACCATCAGCCAGGAGGACCTGGACGAGATCAATAACCGGATGGTTGATCCGGCAACAGGGGAGGAGCAGGATTTCACAATCACTCTCACCACCACAAATTCCGTCGCGGACAGCGTCAACCTGGCGAAGCTTAGCCGGATCCAGGCTCCCGAGCACCGCTTTAAGGCAACCATAACGGGGTCATTCGACAAAGGAAGGTTCCCCGCCGATGCCCAACTTACCCTTCGTTTGGGCGCTCAGGTCATTTTTATCCGCAATGACCCGAGAGGGAGGTGGGTGAACGGCACCATCGGACAGGTCTGCAATCTGGATTCCGGACAAATCCGGGTGAGGCTCTCCGACCAATCGGAATTTGACGTGGACCAGCGGGACTGGGAGAATATCCGGTACACGTATAACAGGGCCAAAAACCGGATTGAGGAAGAGGTCATCGGAACATTTACCCAATATCCTCTCAAACTGGCCTGGGCCATTACGGTCCACAAGAGCCAGGGAATGAGCTTTGACCGGGTGATCCTGGATTTCGGAAAAGGAGCTTTCGCGCCGGGACAGACCTATGTTGCCCTGAGCCGGGTGACCAGCCCCCAGGGGCTTTCCCTCAGGTCGCCGATCCGCCCCAGGGATATCTTCCTGGACCCGGTGGTATCTGCATTCGCAGGGTCCTTTGAAGGGCTGGATGGGGTGCAGGACCGGATCCGGGATGGTGCGGAACAATACAGGCTTCGGGAAAAAAATGATTTTGAAAACCTGGGTGCCTGGTTCTTTATCCGGGCCATCCATCATTGGCGGGAAAGCAATCTGCGCCAGGCTTTTGATATGATCCTATCCGGGCTTTCCCATGCCACCTGTGATTGCTCCCTTTCCGCCCTGGTCCAGGCGGAAAATGGAACCCTGCTGGATTCCATGAAGGGATTACCTCCCAGCCCCGAATCCGATTTCCTGTCGGCCATTGCCCTGCTGTTCCTGGAACGCCCCTCAGAAGCCCTGCCCTGCATCGATCGTTTTGTATCCGGGATGCCTCTTTCGGAACCTGGGCATTATTTCAAGGGGAGGATCCTAGCAGGCCTGGGCATCAAAACAGAAGCATTTTCCGAATACCAGCAGGCAATCCAACTGAAGGACAATTCCAGGGGGCGTTACCGGATGGGCCGTTATGCGGAAAGCAACCCGCTGGGAAGAACCGGTATTGCCGACCTGTTGCGCGGGGTTCACCAAAACCCGTCCAGCCTTTGTGCCCAGCGTTGGCTCAAGGGAATCGCCGACATCCGGGGCATCCGTCTTTTGGAGCGGTCCGACCGTTTCCTGGTCCGCCTTTTTAATGAAGGAAATAGCACCGCATACCTGGATGCCATCCGGATCCTGGTACAAAAGGGGCAATTCCTCACTGCAGAAGGAGAGACGATTTTTGCGCCGGTGGCCTTCAGGGATTTGCGCCATGCCCTCAAACATGCCCTGGGGAAGGCCCGCTTCCCGGTGGACAATATTGAACTTTCTTTCGGGGAAGACTGTCCGGCAACCGA
>DATKSX010000191.1:0-5275 GCA_035531415.1 Chitinophagaceae bacterium | reverse complement strand
TTATGTAGGCCTGGACGTCATGAACAAAGAGATGCTCCATGTGCTGGTGATCCGCCACAACATCACCCAAATCTACCTGCTGGCCGCCATCCTCAGCGCCACCGGGGAGAAGAGCCCCGGTCTGGCATGGCATATCAACATGCAAAGCCTGATTCATGTGCTGGAGATTGCCAAGGAGGAAGGGCTCCATCGTGTTTACTGGCCCAGCTCGATCGCCGTGTTCGGACCCAATTCCCCCAGACAATCCACCCCCCAGCATACCACCATCGAACCTTCCACAGTTTACGGAATCTCCAAGTTCGCCGGGGAACGCTGGTGCGAATACTACAACCGGAAATTCGGGGTGGACGTGCGCAGTCTCCGGTATCCGGGATTGATCTCCTATAAATCAGAACCGGGAGGGGGAACGACGGATTACGCGGTGGAAATTTTCCACCAGGCCATCCGCCAGGGGAGCTACACCTGTTTCCTGGGACCGGATACCTTCCTTCCGATGATGTACATGCCCGATGCGATCCGGGCCACCATCGAGCTGATGGAGGCGGACCCTTCCAGGATCACCGTACGGTCTTCCTACAACCTTTCGGCCATGAGCTTCTCCCCTGCCTCCATCGCTGCCGAGATTCAAAAGCATATTCCGGGATTTCAAATCCGCTTTGCGCCGGATTACCGCCAGCAAATCGCGGAGAGCTGGCCGGAGAGCATTGATGACAGCCAGGCCCGCCAGGACTGGGGCTGGAAGCCGCGCTATGATCTTGCTGCAATGGTGGAAGATATGCTGAAGAACCTGGATGCCTCAGGGGGTCCCAAGGACATCTGACATCGAAAAAACTCCTTTCTTTCCCAGGATCCATTCGGCAGCCGTCACGGCCCCCTGGGCGAACCCTTCCCGGTTGTAGGCCGTGTGGATGACCTCCAGGCTGTCGGAATCACTTTTCCATAAAACCCGGTGGGTGCCCGGCACCTCATCTTCCCGGTGGGAAATCACCGGGACCAGGTCGGAGGGCCCGGGCTCCTGCGGAGTCCATCCTCTGAGCCTGGATACCTGATCCAGGATCTGGGAGACCAGGGTCAGGGCCGTTCCGCTGGGTGCGTCTTTCTTGTGGACATGGTGGGTTTCTTCAATTAAGGGACGGTAACCGGGTTGGGATTCCATCAATCGGGCCAGCAGTTCGTTCAGGCGGAAAAATAGATTCACCCCGATGGAGAAATTGCTGGTGTAAAGAAAGGCATGGCCGCCGGACAGGCAGGTCCTGCGGATCTCCTCCAGGGATTCCGGCCAGCCGGTGGTTCCGCAGACCACCGGTATCCCGGCTTCAAAACAGGTCAGCACATGGTGCCTTGCGCTCTGGGGAGTGCTCACCTCCAGGGCGACATCGGCCTGTTTCAACAACTTCGGGGTCAGGATGGAAGCATTGGAGGAGCTGAGGGTAAGGGCGATTTCATGGCCCCTGGCAACGGCGGCCTGCCCAATGGCTTTACCCATTTTTCCATATCCGAGCAGGGCGATTTTCATGGTTGGAGCGGATAAGCCTGCCGGAGTCTTTTGGAGGGATGGTCCAGGTTCAAGACCAGTCCCAGTCCGGCATAGTCCGGACCGGCACAGGGCAGCAACCGGAGGGTGAGATCGGGGTTCACATTGAAATAATATAAGTGTGCGTCCACCACCGCATCCAGGATGTCCAGAAAATACACCGCCGCAAATCCCAGGACCGAATAATCCACATATTGCCGGTATCCGTCCCGGATGATCTGAAGGTCTGAAGGGCTGTACAGGTTGATGGCGGTATTGATATCGGCGTTTGTGCTTTTCTGGTTGGAACTGACCAGCCGGTAGGCATCCCGGTAAATCAGAAACTGCTTGTAATTGAAAACGAAAAACCCCGTCGCTGTCGCCAGACCCGCATAGGCGATCGGGATCTTCCAGTATTTATGGTTATAGGCCTGTCCCAGCCCGGGGAGCACGGCCGAAAGCAGGGCAGCCTTCCTGGGATTGTGCAGGAGCGAAAGGCTGTCCGTAACCCCTGCCGTTGGCTTGCTGAATTGCGCAGGAGGCAGGGAATCGGTTTTCGGGGCAGCGGTACTCCGGGAGGGCGCATTATTCATCCGAAAGGTGGTGTCCTGGGCCCGGGCGCTTCCATACGCCATCAGGAGTCCAAGGCTAAGTACCAGGGCATAATTCCCCAAAGGGGAGGAATATGGAAGCATCGTTTTCAATCAGGGGAGCAGTAAATCATAGATCCTGCCCAGGTCCGGGTCCGAATAGAATTCGATCAGGATATTTCCTTTCCCGGCCGCAGAGCGGGTGAGCCTCACTTTCGTTGAAAAATGGGAGGACAGCCGGTCCTCAAACTGCCGGTATGCTGGGGGCAGGCTTGAAGATGCAGCGGGTTTTGGTGCAGGCTTCCGGGTGGCGCGGGCCAGCAGTTCGGTCTGGCGGACCGAAAGATTGCGTTTCAGGATTTCGGACAACAGGAGCAGCTGGGCATCCACCAGCTCCAACCCACTGATCACCCGGGCATGACCCATGGCGATTTTCCCCGTGCGCAGGGCGACCTGGATATCGGGGGGAAGCTTCAGCAGCCGGATATAGTTGGTTACGGTGCTCCGGTCTTTACCCATTTGCCCGGCTACCTGTTCCTGGGTCAGCCCTCCTTCTTCCATCAACCGCTGGTAACCCAGGGCCACCTCGATCGCATTGAGGTCCTGACGCTGCAGGTTTTCCAGCAGGGCCCAGACGAGGGCCTTCTGATCATCCCCCTGGCGGATATAAACCGGCACGTCCCGGAGACCGGCCATCCGGGCGGCCCGGAGTCTTCTTTCCCCGGCAATGAGCCTGTATTTGCCAGGGCCGCTGCGGACCACAGTGAGGGGCTGGATCAGGTCATGGGCCCGGATCGATTCGCTGAGCTCCCGCAGCGCTTCCGGATCGAAGTCGTGCCTGGGCTGGCGGGGATTGGCTTCGATCAGGTCCAGGGCAATCCTTTCAGACCCGGTGACGGGGGCTGCCCTTTCCTCCAATGCCTGCCCGGTGGTCCTGAGGTCCTCATCGATATGCTGCAGCAGGGACCGGATGCCTTTACCCAGGGCCTCCTTCTTATTTGGATTGCTCGTCATCGAGGGCTAGTATTTTATCCTTGAGCTTGATGCGGGTGGCGTCGTGCTTTTGGAGGATCTCCTTGGCCAGGTTCAAGTAGTTCACCGAACCGGTGCTGTCTGCGTCATAGAGGACCACGGGTTTTCCGAAGCTGGGAGCTTCCCCCAGCCGGGTATTGCGATGAATGATGGTGTGAAAGACCATGTCCTCGAAATGTTTTTTGACTTCGTCCACCACCTGGTTGGAAAGCCGCAGGCGGCCATCATACATGGTCATCAGGATCCCTTCGATTTCCAGGTCGGTGTTCAGCCTGCTCTGGACGATCTTGATGGTGTTGAGCAGTTTTCCCAGGCCCTCCAGAGCGAAGAATTCGCATTGGACCGGGACGATCACGGCATGGGCGGCGGTCAGGGCATTGACGGTGATCAGGCCCAGGGAGGGGGAACAATCAATGATGATGAAATCGTAAGATTCCTTGAGGGGATCCACCACCGAGCGCAGGACACTTTCCCGGTTGGGATGGCTGATCAGTTCCATTTCCACCCCAACCAGATCAATATGGGAGGGCAGCAGCCTCAGGCAGGGGATCTCGGATTCCAGGATCACATGTTCGGCCAGCACATCATTGACCATGCAATCATACAGGTTCTGGCGGATGTTGCGCAGGTCGAATCCCAGTCCGGTCGTGCTGTTGGCCTGGGGATCGGCATCCACCAGGAGGGTCTTGTATTCCAGAACCCCGAAGCTGGCGGCCAGGTTAATGGCCGTCGTGGTCTTTCCCACGCCTCCTTTCTGATTGGCGATGGCAATGATCCGGCCCATCCTGGGTGCATGGCTGCCCTGTGGTTCTGTCATGTCTGGATGGTTTCCCCGATCCGGGGCATCAGCAGCTCATATCCTGCTTTTTGGAAATGGGTCCTGACTTTCTCTCGATCGATCCGGATGAGGGGAAAAGTGTCATAATGGACTGCAACCACTTT
Source organism: Chitinophagaceae bacterium (assembly GCA_035531415.1). Taxonomy (GTDB): domain Bacteria; phylum Bacteroidota; class Bacteroidia; order Chitinophagales; family Chitinophagaceae; genus JANWKA01. The sequence continues at coordinate 1,198 of DATKSX010000191.1, read as the reverse complement.
TTTGCATTGGACCATTTCGGCAGCAAGCAGGGCATCCTCATATCCCATCGTATAATTATCCCCGACGGGAAGCACGGCAAAATCCAGTTTGGCAAACCGGGGGATCAGGCTCATGTCCATGGTTAGCGCGGTATCTCCGGCAAAATAGAAATTTCCTTCGGGTGAAGTCACCAGGAAGCCCCCGGCATTTCCTCCGTAGGACCCGTCCGGCATGGAGCTGGAATGGGTGGCAGCCACCATTTTCACCGTGCCGAATTCCTTTTTCAGGGAACCCCCGTGGTTCATGGGATGCAGGTTGGTCAGCCCTTTTGCGGCAAACCAATTCACTATTTCATCATTGGCGATCAGGTGGGCCCCCGTCCTTTTGGCAATGAATTCCGCATCGGCGACATGATCGGTGTGCCCATGGGTCAGCAGAATATAATCAGCCGGAATTCCATCCACCAGGATATCCCGCGCCAGTTCATTTCCCGTGATAAATGGGTCAAAAAGAAGGTGTTTTCCACCAATCACTACGGAAAAACAGGATTGTCCGAAATAGGTGAGTTCCATAGAAAAATTATCCCGGCAAAAATACAATGAATAGATTGAAATCAGGGGCCGAAGTTATTCAGATGTGGGTAACTATCTTTGCCTGGTGGGCGACCGGGAATGGACCCGGGCGCCCTGCCCATGATCACCGTCATTTCCGCAACCAACCGCACCGGCAGCAACACCCTCAAGGTGGCTACCATATACCGGGACCAGATCCGGTCCATGGGCATTGAAGCCGCACTGCTATCCCTGGAAGGGTTGGATCTCAACGGCCGGTCCCCAGGCCTGGAGCAAATCGAGGATACCCTCCTGATCCCTTCCAATTGCTTCGTGTTTATCCTTCCGGAATACAACGGCAGTTTCCCGGGATCCGTGAAAACGGTCCTGGACATGAGCCGGTACCGGGAATGTTGGTGGAATAAAAAAGCCCTTTTGACCGGGGTGGCCGATGGCAGGGCCGGAAACCTCCGGGGCATGGACCATTTCACCGGAGTGCTGAATTACCTCCGGATGCTGGTCCATCCCAACAAACTGCCCATCTCCATGATCGACCAGGTCATGGACGGATCCGGAAAATTCACCGATCCCGCGACCTGGCAGGCGGTCCTGCGCCAGATCACGGAATTCCTGGAATTCTGCGGGGAAGGGTCCCCTGCCCCGGCAG
>DATKSX010000190.1:0-2566 GCA_035531415.1 Chitinophagaceae bacterium | reverse complement strand
TTCACCCAAATGGCCCGGCAGGAAGCCAGACGCTGGATGGAGATGGACTCGGACAGCGGGCATTACAGCCTTACCTTTGACCGGAAAGGAACCTGGAGTCAGAAATACAACCTGGTCTGGGACAAAGTCCTGGACCTGGGGATCTTTCCTCCCCAGGTTGCCCGTGCAGAAATCGGCTATTATCTCACCAAGCAAAATGCCTTTGGCCTGCCCCTGGATAGCCGGAAGACCTATACCAAATCCGATTGGATCCTTTGGACCTCCACCCTTACCGAAAACCGCAGGGACTTTGCCGCCCTGGTGGATCCGGTATGGAAATACGTGAGCCAGACCCCTTCCCGGGTTCCGGTCAGCGATTGGCATGAAACCCTGAATGGCAAACAGGTGGGATTTCAGGCGAGGTCCGTGGTTGGGGGTTACTTCATGCCCATGCTTTACGATTTCTGGCATCCCCACCGCTGAGTGGCGATAGTTAACCCCGATGGTTTAAATTTGATTCCACCCAAATCCCCCGGTCATATGTTTCCCAAAATTTCCCCCCGCAATACCGGTTCCTGGAAAAAACTCGAGGATCACCAGGAAAGGATGAAAAGGGCATCCATCCGGGATCTTTTCACCCAGGACACCGGCAGGTTTGAAAAATTCAGCCTGAGGTTCGAGGACATCCTGTTTGATTTTTCCAAGAACCTGGTCGGTGATGACACCATGGGGCTGCTCCAGGGGCTTGCAGTGGAATGCCGGCTACCCGAGGCGATCCAGGCCATGTTCGGGGGAGACCTGATCAATGAAACGGAGCACCGGCCAGTCCTGCACGTTGCCCTGCGTAATTTTTCCGGAAAACCGATGTTGGCGGAGGGAAAAGATGTCATGCCTGAAGTGATGGCCGTGCTGGAAAAAATGGAACGTTTCTGTGAAAAAATCCATTCCGGGGCCTGGACGGGATTCACGGGAAAACCCATCACCCAAATCGTCAATATCGGCATCGGGGGATCGGACCTGGGCCCCGTAATGGTCACCGAGGCGCTCCGGCCTTACTGGAAGCAGGGTATCCGGCCCCATTTCGTCTCTAACGTGGACGGAACCCAGATCACCGAGACGCTCAAGGGCCTTGACCCGGAACAGACTCTTTTTTTGATCGCCTCCAAGACTTTCACCACCCAGGAGACCATGACCAACGCCCAAACCGCGAGGCAGTGGTTCCTGGAATCGGCCAAAAAGGAATCCGAGATCCGCAAGCATTTCGTGGCCCTTTCTACCAATGAAAAGGAAGTGGTACGATTCGGTATCGATCCGGACAACATGTTCGTGTTCTGGGACTGGGTTGGAGGAAGGTATTCTCTCTGGTCCGCCATCGGGCTATCCATTGCACTCAGCATTGGCTTCCCCAATTTCAGGCAGTTGCTTGAGGGAGCCCATGCCGTGGATAACCATTTCCGCAACTCGCCACCGGAAAAAAACATCCCGGTGATCATGGGTCTTATCGGGCTCTGGTACAGCAATTTCTTCGGGTCCGCCACAGAGGCGATCCTTCCCTATGATCAATATATGCATCGTTTCCCGGCCTATTTCCAGCAGGGGAATATGGAAAGCAATGGGAAACATGTGGACCGCAACGGAGAACCGGTTTCCTATTCCACGGGACCCATCGTCTGGGGGGAACCTGGGACCAACGGGCAACATGCCTTCTACCAACTGATCCACCAGGGAACCCGGCTGATTCCCTGTGATTTCATCGCACCGGCCATCTCCCACAATCCCGTTGGCGACCACCATATCAAGCTGCTTTCCAATTTCCTGGCCCAGACCGAAGCCCTGATGAACGGCAAATCGCTTCAAGAGGTCCGGGAGGAAATGTCCCGGACGGGAATAAGTGAGGAGGAAATCCTAAAAGTAGCCCCCTTCCGGGTCTTCGAAGGGAACCGCCCTACCAATTCATTCCTGCTCCGCAAGATTACCCCGCGGTCCCTGGGGTCCCTTGTGGCGTTGTATGAACATAAAATCTTCGTCCAGGGGGTGATCTGGAATATATTCAGCTTCGATCAATGGGGGGTGGAGTTGGGAAAACAACTGGCCGTGAGGATCCTGCCTGAGTTGCAAGGGGCTCCTGCTTCAGTTCCCCATGATGCTTCGACCCGAGCCTTGCTAGAGGCAATCCGGTCCTTCCGGGAAATAAAAAACCTCCCGGAGGGAGGTTGAATAACCTGTTTCATTCCGGAATTTCACCATTTGTCCACGTCCTCTGAGGTTGGGGTCGGGGCAGGGGTGATTTCCGGCTCGGAAGGAGTTCCGGCTTCCGGGGTATGTCCTTCCTCCTCATTATGGTCCTGGGGTGCACCCTGATCCTGGGGTTCCCGGGTATCGGAGTGGACCTGGTGGTCGCCCCGCTCGTGGTGTTCTCCATGGTCCTGGTGTTCCTGGGAATCGGGATGATCCTCCTTGTCGTAATTCTCGTGGTTGAAGGAATCGAAGTCAAAATCAGGCATCAGTTCGGTCTTCACATAATTGATGGCTTCAGTCAGGCCATTGAGGAATTTGTTGAAATCCTCCTTGTACAGAAAGACTTTAT
>DATKSX010000189.1:0-4764 GCA_035531415.1 Chitinophagaceae bacterium | reverse complement strand
TTCACCTGGTCGGGTCTGCAGAACAGGTGGGCGTCATCCTGGGTGAATCCCCTTACCCGGGTCAGGCCATGCAATTCCCCGCTCTGTTCGTACCGGTACACGGTTCCGAATTCCGCCAGCCGCACGGGAAGGTCCCGGTAGGATTTGGGGGAGGATTTATAAATCTCGCAATGGTGGGGGCAATTCATGGGTTTGAGCATGAATTCCTCCCCTTCCTGGGGAGTCTTTATGGGCCGGAAACTATCCTTTCCGTATTTTTCATAATGGCCCGAAGTGATGTACAGGTTTACATTGCCAATATGGGGAGTGACCACCGGCTGGTAACCGCTTGCCATTTGTGCCTCATTCATAAAATTTTGAAGCCTTTCCCTCAGCATCGCGCCCCGGGGTAGCCAAAGGGGCAACCCGAGGCCTACTTTTTCGGAAAAGGTGAACAGCTCCAGCTCGCGGCCGAGTTTGCGGTGATCCCTTTTTTTCGCCTCTTCCAGCATCATCAGGTACTGGTCCAGTTCCTGTTGCCTGGGGAAACTGACCCCGTAGATCCGGGTCATCATCTTATTGTGCTCATCTCCCCTCCAATAGGCTCCTGATATGGCGGTCAGCTTGAGGGCCCTGATCAGCCCGGTATGGGGGATATGCGGCCCCCGGCAGAGGTCGGTGAAATCGCCCTGGGTGTAAAAGGTGATCTGGCCATCTTTCAGCCCCTCAATCAGTTCGATCTTGTAAGGATCTCCCTTGCGTGAAAAATAATCCAGGGCGTCTTTTTTGGAAATTTCTTTGCGGACAAAAGGCTGCTCCTGGCGGACAAATTCCGCCATTTTGCCTTCAATTTCCGCCAGATCCGCTTCAGAGATCTGGCGGTCCCCCGGATCCACATCATAATAGAATCCCTGCTCGATTGCAGGACCGATACCAAACCGGATTCCAGGATATTTGGACTGCAGGGCTTCAGCCAGCAAATGGGCCGAAGAATGCCAGAAGGTGGCTTTGCCTTCCGGATCGTCCCAGGTCAGGAGCCGGACCGTGGAGTCGGAGGTGATGGGTCGGGAGGCGTCCCACACCGCTCCGTTTACCTTGGCCGATAGCACTTTGCGGGCCAGGCCTTCGCTGATGGAACGGGCAATATCCATCCCGGTAACAGGCGGCTCGTATTGGCGGACCGCCCCATCTGGAAAAGTGATTTGGATCATAAAAAAAGAAATGCGAAGGTATTGAAATCGTCGCAGATTGCCTATGGTCAAGGCTTTGAGCCCCGTTACCGGAGCCCTGGATCCTTCCGAGGCCGCCCTTTGGCATTTAATTGGGGATCGGATGCTAATTTCGTCCAGCATTCATTTCAAGGCCTGATGAACGAAAACGGAATTTCCAGGGAACTTACCACACTCGGGGAAGCCCTGGAAGGCACCCTCCACACGGACGAGGCCATGCGCATCCTTTATTCCACCGATGCTTCGGCGTACCGGGAATTGCCCCTTGCGGTAGCCATACCCGAAAATCAATCGGATCTCCAAAAGCTCATTCGTTTCGCCCGCGACCAAAAAACCTCCCTGATCCCCCGCACCGCCGGAACTTCACTCGCCGGTCAGGTGGTCGGCGGAGGCATTGTGGTGGACCTCTCCCGAAAATTCACCCGGATCCTGGAAATGAATCCCGGGGAGCAATGGGTACGGGTGGAGCCCGGCGTCATCCGGGATGAATTGAATATGATGCTCCGGCCCCACGGTTTCTTTTTCGCCCCGGAGACTTCCACGGCCAACCGGGCCATGATCGGTGGTATGGCGGGCAATAATTCCTGCGGGTCCAATTCGGTGGTGTATGGCAGCACCCGGGATCACCTGCTGGAGGTGAAAACCCTGCTGAGCGATGGGTCTGAGGCGGTGTTCGGCCCCCTGGACAACGAGGGTTTCCAAAAAAAATGTGAGGCTCCCGGCCTTGAGGGGGAATTGTACCGCAATATCCGGACCCTGCTTTCTGATGCTCCCAACCGGGAGGAAATCGACCGGGAATTTCCCCGCAAAACCATCCGCAGGCGCAATACGGGTTATGCCCTGGACCTGCTGGCCGGGACTGCCCCCTTCCGGGAGGGGGGGGCACCATTCAACTTCTGCAAACTGATCGCCGGATCAGAAGGAACACTCGCCCTGGTTACCGGGCTCAAGCTACATATCGATCCCCTGCCTCCCCCGGAAACCGGCCTGCTCTGCGTCCATTTCCGCTCCATCGATGAATCCCTCCGGGCCAATGTCATCGCCATGGGATTTCATCCCAGCGCCAGCGAACTGATCGATCACTATATTCTGGAATGCACCCGGGACAATATCGAACAGCGCAAAAACAGCTTTTTCGTGGAGGGGGAGCCCGCCGCCATCCTGGTCATTGAATTTTGCAGGGAGAGCCGGGAGGAAATTGAAGTCATTGCGGGAAAACTGACCCAGGCCCTGCGGCAGGCCGGCCTGGGATACCACTATCCGCTTTTGTTCGGAAAGGATACGGCCCGGATCTGGAGTTTAAGGAAAGCCGGGCTGGGCCTGCTGGGCAATATGCCCGGAAACGCAAAGCCCGTCCCGGTGATCGAAGACACGGCGGTGGAGGTCCGGGACCTGCCGGATTACATCGCGGAGTTCAATGTCATCCTGAAAAGGTACGGGCTCTATTCGGTGCATTATGCCCATGCCGGGTCCGGGGAAATTCACCTGCGGCCGATCCTCGACCTGAAAACCGCCGAGGGCCACCGTCTGTTCCGGACCATCGCCGAACAGATCGCCGCCCTGGTGAAGAAATATGGAGGATCTCTGAGCGGGGAGCATGGCGACGGCAGGCTCCGGGGGGAATTCATCCGCCGGATGGTCGGGGAAAAGAACTACGGGTTACTCCTCCAGGTCAAGCATGCCTGGGATCCCATGGGAATCCTCAACCCGGGAAAGATCGTGGATACCCCCCCCATGGACACGATGCTGCGTTACATGCCGGGGCAGCAGACCGGGGAAATCCGCACCCTATTCGATTTTGGGCCCATGGGGATCCTGGCGCATGCCGAACAATGTAACGGCACGGGGGATTGCCGAAAGACCCATCTTTCCGGGGGGACCATGTGCCCCAGCTACATGGCCACGCGGGATGAAAAGGACACCACCCGGGCCAGGGCGAACATCCTGCGGGAATTCCTGACCCGGTCCACCCGCCCGAACCGGTTCAACCATAAGGAGATCTATGAGGTGATGGACCTTTGTCTTTCCTGTAAGGGATGCAAATCCGAATGCCCTTCCAATGTCGATGTGGCGAAGTTGAAAATGGAATTCCTGCAACAGTATTACGACAGCAACGGCACCCCGCTCCGGGCCAGGATCATTGGGGGCTTCTCCGGCATGAACCGGGCCGCTTCCAAATTTCCCTGGCTCTACAATACCCTGGTCACCCTAACCCCGACAGCCTCCCTGATCAAATCGTTTTGCGGATTTGCCGCCAAACGGCCCTTACCCCTGCTGCACCACACCACCCTGCGCCGGTGGTTCCGCTGGCATATGGTTCCCCCTCCCGATCCGAAGATGGGAAAGCTCTACCTTTTCTGCGATGAATTTACCAATTACAATGATACCCTGACCGGGATACATTCCGTTCAACTTCTGGAATGGCTCGGTTATGAGGTGATCCTGATTGCCCATGAACAAAGCGGGAGGGCCATGCTTTCCAAAGGCCTGTTGCGTAGGGCAAAACCAGTGGCCGAAAAGAATATCCGGATCTTCAGCCCCCTGGTCAGCGCGGAAGCACCCCTGGTGGGCATCGAGCCCTCCGCCATTCTTACTTTCCGGGATGAATACCCGGACCTGGTCAGCCCTTCCCTTCGCGAGGCAGCCAGGGCAGTGGCCGCCAACAGTTTTTTGGCGGAGGAATTCCTTTCCCGGGAAATAAAGGCTGGAAAAATCAGCCCCGACCGGTTTACCGAAGAAAAAAGGGTGGTCTGGCTCCATGGACATTGCCAGCAAAAGGCTCTTTCTTCCATGGATTGCGCTATGGAAATCCTTTCCCTTCCCCGCAATTACGAAGTGAAGCTGATTCCTTCCGGATGTTGCGGTATGGCCGGATCGTTCGGCTACGAGAAAGAACATTATGACCTCTCCTTCCAAATCGGAGAGCTGGTCCTTTTCCCTGCGGTGCGGAAGGCCGACCCCGGTGACCTGGTCGCCGCGGCAGGAACCAGTTGCCGCCACCAGATTCAGGACGGGACCGGAAGAACCGCCCTGCACCCGATGGAAATTCTTTATCAGGCCTTCAACTGACCCCCGGACCCCGCCAGGGCCAGGATAATTCCTTCACCATTCAGAAACTGAAATTCCAGGTAATGCTGGGAAGAATAGGGAAAATGGCCACTTTTTCGGCCTGAACCGTAAGGGTACCGTTCAGGTAGTTTCCGGTCTGGTTGAAATAGATGAAATAGGGGTTCAGCCGGCTGTAGGCATTGTAAATGGAAAAATCCCAGCTGTGGCTGAACTTCCTTCCTGGTTTTTGGGGAACGGAATAAATTGCCGAAAGGTCCAGCCGGTCGTAGGGGGGCATCCGGTAGGAATCAATGGATCCCTCCGCCTGGCTCAGGTTGCCTTCGATGAAGTAGAATTTATCCGGGAGGGTGGCAGTATTGCCGGTCGCGAAGATGAATACCGCGGAAAGCGTCCATCGGTCGCTGAGGCTGTAAGAGCCTACAACAGAAAGGTCATGCCTGCGGTCATATTTGGCGGGAAAGGCGATACCGTTATTCAGGGCTGGAAA
>DATKSX010000188.1:0-3859 GCA_035531415.1 Chitinophagaceae bacterium | reverse complement strand
AGGAAGGTAGTAATTTCGAAGCCCGGCGATTCGATTGACCTGCAAAATGGCGAATTAAGAAGTTTGAATCATGGAGGATATGAATTGGAGATTGAATACAAGCAGGGTAATATATTCTCACTGCACGAGGTTGATAATGTTTTTTGAGATCTTTAAGCCGGATATCGGTTTTTCCATATTGGTCCCTCAGGAAGGATTTCAGCCTGTTTTCAGTCAGCAGGTAAGTCCTGAAGGTGGATTTGGAATACATAGTACCGATTCTGGCTTTGAAATATTCATTGTGGTGGCGTACTGCCTGAATTAGGGTGACCAGGTTATTATTCTTACCCAGGAACTTAGCAATTATGGTTTCCAAGCTGATATCTCCGTCCATATCAACCTCCCTGAAAATACCCATCAATTTTAGTCTGGTTGCGGCCATATATTTATTTTCAATTACCGTCTCAGGAGATTTACCTTTTACACGGCCTTTTATGAAATCCCATGACTCCAGTCGAAGATAATACCCGGTGGCAATATCCTTTCTCTTAGAATTTAGGGTCACTCTTAATTTCAAAGGAGCTTTTCCTTTCCTATTGAGCTTGGCTTTATGAATGAAGAATAGAACCTTGATATTGTTTTCCATAACAAACGAGTTTTATCATCCTCTCTTGAGGATGGATATATAATTGGTGAGTAAATAAGTTGATTACTATTTTACCAAAAAAGTGTACTGGTAAATGGGACACCAGAATTTATGAAGAAGGACACTTTTTGGACACCTTGAGAAAGCAAATGATGAGTGCTTTCCTTAAAACACAAATCCCCTGACTAATGAAAATCAGGGGACTAAAAGTTTATCAGTTTATACGGGAGCCTCCCAAGGGATTTGAACCCTCGACCTGCTATTTACGAAACAGCTGCTCTGACCAACTGAGCTAAGGAGGCTTTCGGGCATCAAATGTAAATAAGTTCTCCGCAAACCCTGGGCCATGGCGCGGCCACATCCGGCTAAAAGCAATTTCGTTAAATTTACCCAGGCTGGAAAGGCCTCCCCATGGAGATCGGACTTTTTTTCGGATCCTTTAACCCGGTGCATACCGGTCATATGATCATCGCTAATTTTGCGGCCTATAATACCAGGCTGGAAAGGGTCTGGATAGTTGTTTCGCCCCAGAACCCCCTTAAACCTTCGGCCACCCTGCTCAACGAATATGACCGGTTCCATCTGGTTGAGCTCGCCGTTGGAGAGGAGCCCCGGCTCAAAGCGAGCAATATCGAGTTCGGATTGCCCAGGCCTTCCTATACCGTGGATACCCTGGCCTACCTGGGAGAAAAATATCCAGATCATCATTTTTCCCTGATCCTGGGAAGCGACAGCCTGGAAAACCTGGGGAAATGGAAAAACCCGGAATACCTGCTGAAGCATTATCCTATTTTTGTCTACCGGAGGTCTGGCCATGAAATCAAACCCCGGCCTTCCGGAACCATCCACCTCCTGGATGCTCCGGTGCTGGACATTTCAGCGAGCCTGATCCGCAGGCTGATCCGGGAAAAGAAATCCGTGAGGTACCTCCTTCCGGACGCCGTCGCAGATTATATTGAATCCAACCATTATTACCGGAAAATCATTTCCTGACCACCTCAATATCCCCCCTCCCCCCAATAAATTCGTCGCGGTAGATCCGCAGCAACAGGATGAATATGGAGATCAGCAGGGGGCCGAAGATCAATCCGACAAAACCGAACAATTCCACACCGACCACCACCCCAAACACCGTAATCAGGGGATGGACATCAGCCACCTTTTTCTGAAAAAAGAGCCGGAATCCACTGTCCATGTTGGCGATGATCACGATCCCGTAGATCACGAGTCCCACCCCATGCCAGGTTTGCCCCGAGATGATCAGGTATATGCCAAGGGGCAACCAGACCGAGGTCGATCCCACCATGGGCAGCACGGACATTACAGCAGTGATCACTGCCCAGAACAGGGCGCTGCTGACTCCGAAGATGGAATAACCGATGAAGGAGAAGATTCCCTGTAGAACGGCCAGCAGGGGAATGCCCACTGCATTGGAAATCACCATTCCCTTGATTTCCTTTCCCAGCTTACCCACATTTTCATTTTTCAGGGGGATATAGTCCATCAGGGTGGATTCCATCTTTTCCCCCCCCGTAAGCATGAAATACAGGAAAAAATACATGACCAGGATGGTGGTCAGGGTGTTGAAGGTGGCGCCCAGGAACTGCGGAAGGAAACTGGCGATAGACCCCTGGACCTTGTCCACATTGGCGTTCGACATCAAGTCCAGGCCCGTACTCAACCGGATCTTATCCCCGATCTGCTTGAGGGAGGCGATCAGCTCCGAGGAATGGGAGGCGATATAACTCACCTTGGAGGAAAGCATGTTGACCATCAGGCCGATAGGCATGAGAATTACGATGAAGGAACCAATCATCAGCAGGACCGAAGTCAAAATACGGTTCCATTTCCGGGTGTGCACCAGGAAGAAAAGCAGGGGCCGGACCAGAATATAGAGGGTCAGAGCCCCCAGGAAACCGGGAAGGAACTCAAAACTCCTCCAAAACAGCAGGCATCCCAACAGGATGATGATGGTCAGAAAGAATACCTGCTTCAGCCGGTCATTATCCAGGTATCCCATGCGCCAAAGTTGAACTGTTTTCCTTTACCGGTCCAAAAATACCAAAAAGGCCCCGCCAGATCAACTTGGCATGAAAAATGCCTCTTAAACAAGCCAGACCCGGTGGGTCTGGCCTGATCAGATGTATATCAATAAATTTCATATTTAAACAATGATATATGAGTAACAAATCAAAAGAGTTGGCTACATTCATCCTCGGTGCGGCTGTGGGAATGGCCATCGGGTATTTCATCAATTCCGACAAAAAGGAGGAATTCCTGAGCACGATCAAGGAAAAGGCTGGAAAAATCAGGGAAGGGATTGAGGACCAGCTGGAAAAAGGGAAGGAAATGCTCGATGAATTGGCTTCCAAGGGAAAGGCAAAAGCCAATAAAGCGGAAAAAAGCTTGGATGGACAATAACTTCCGGACATTTTTTGATCACACCGGGGAACTCTTAAAGGATTATCTGGAGGCCAGGACAGACCTGGTCCGGCTCCATATTGCGGGTAAGATTTCCCGGGCCCTGGGCCTGTTTTTCACCCTGATCCTGGCTTCCCTCCTGGTGTTTTTCATCATCATTTTTCTCGGGATGGTGGTGGGATTCTGGATGGGTACGGTGACCGGAAGCAATGCCATCGGATTCCTGATTTCCACCGGAATTTTCGCCGTTCTCCTGACCGTAGTGGTCGTGTTCCGCAGGCCCCTGGTTCAGACGCCCGTGGTCAATATTATTCTTGCGGTGCTGCTGGAAGGAAACGATGAAGGGGAGGAGGAAGAGCAAAACCAACAAAATAATCAACAGGGATGATGCCGTCCAGGAAAATCAGGGTAGTGGATTTCCAGTCGCTGCAGCAGGAAAAGATCCGGCTCAGGGCAGAATGCAGGATTCTGGAATCTCAACTCGACCAGCAATTCACCCACCTGAGGGAAAATTTCGGGTCCATGGCCTTCCAAAGCATTCTCCCGGAGGGAAGTCTGAAATGGACCTCCCTTGCGGGGAAAATGAAAGACCTGGTCCTGGGGTTGCTGGGAAATGCCGGTCCCCAATCCTTTGCTACCGGCGCGGTAAGCAAGGGACTTCAAATGCTCTTCGCCCGGCAACTGATCCGCTTGATGACCCGGTCCAGAAAAGAAAAGTAACTTTCCCGTCATATCCTCCGGCCCGAACTCCCCATCCCTTCTGAAAAGGAAAAATGGCACACAATAGGCCTTCGGGATGCTGCGTTTGAGGAA
>DATKSX010000187.1:0-5444 GCA_035531415.1 Chitinophagaceae bacterium | reverse complement strand
CCCTGATAGTTCCCCGGTGGCTTTGGGAAACTGCCTGAGCTCCATGATCGTGAATTCTTCCAGGGTAATCAACTTCCGGTCGACAGGGTTCATCGGTATTTTTTTGTGCCCAAATTAAGGGAAACCGGCCGGAGCCCTTCCGATCACCCGGGCCTTGTCCTGGTAATTTTTTTATTGGTTAACAATCCCGACTTTTGCCCGGGTTATTTTTAACCCGGGGCACCATGGGCATTAAAGTATTCAAGTTTGGTGGGGCAAGTTTAGAAAACGTGGAAAGGATACGCCATGTCGTGGAGATCATCCGGGAACACCGGAAGGACCGGCTGGTGGTGGTCATCAGCGCCCTGGGGAAAACCACCAATGCCCTGGAAGAAGTCGCCGGAAATTATTACCTGCGCAAAAGAGGCCCTGCCGCCCAGCGACTCCACGATATCCGGCAGGCCCATGGGGAACTGGCCTCCATGCTGCTCGGGGATGGGGTGAGTGAATGGACCGACCAGATCCGGACATTTCTCCGACCGGTGGAATGGATCCTGGGGGAAAAACCCTCCCGGCCATTCGATTATTATTACGACCAGATCGTCCCCCTTGGGGAGCTTTTGAGTTCCTCCCTGCTCAGCCAGGTCCTCGTGCGTTCCGGCATCCCCAACCACTGGATGGATGCCCGGCAACTGATCCACACCGATGACAATTACCGGGATGCCGGAGTCCTCTGGCCGGAAACGGAAAATGCAGTGACCGGGCACCTGCTTCCCCAAATCAGCGCAAACAGGCCCGTGCTTACCCAGGGCTTTATCGGCATGCACGACGGGAAGGATACCACCACCCTGGGGCGGGAGGGAAGCGATTATTCCGCAGCGCTTTTCGCCAACCTTTTGGACGCCGCGAGCCTGACCATCTGGAAGGATGTGGAGGGTTTGCGCAACGCCGACCCCAAAGTTTTTGCCGAGACCCTGCCGATTACCGAAATCCGGTTCGCTGAGGTGGTGGAAATGGCCTATTACGGAGCCCAGGTGATTCATCCCAAAACCATCAAGCCCCTGCAAAACAAAGGGATCCCCATGTATGTGAAAAGTTTCCTGGACCCCTCCCTGCCCGGGACCCTGATCAGTGAAAAGGCGGGCAATGCTCCCCTGCCCCCGATCATCGTGTTGAAGAAAAACCAGGTGCTGGTCACCGTGACCTCCCGGGACTTTTCCTTTATCGATGCCGACCGGATCTGCGGGCTCTATCAGTCCTTCCATGCCGCTAAAATGCGGATCAACCTGATCCAGAATGCCGCGATCAGCTTTTTCACCTGCGTCGACCGGGACCCGGAAAAGATGGATGGTTTGCTGAAGGCCCTGCACCGGGAATATGCCGTAACCTATGCCGAAGGGCTGGAACTGCTCACGGTACGGCATTATACCCCTGAACTGGTTGGTCAGCTGACTGAAAACCGGGAAATCTTAATGGAGCAGCGATCGCCGCTTACCTGGCAGTTAATGATGCGGCCTCTGTAGCTTTTTCCTGTAGTACATAATTGCCCCTGCTGTCATACATGATCACCGGTATCTGGTGGGTGGACTGAAAAAAATCATAAGCGTTCTCAAGGTTCTGCCAGAATTTTAAGGATAGGTCTCCGGTTTGCTCGATGCCATCCAGGTAATCCAGGGAGGCCTTATGGTCAAAACGGATGGGGAAAATATGCACGGGTATGAACTGCTGACCTGCGCTCCGGGCATAGGCTGCCAGCAGGTAAACCTCCTCGATCTGGGGGTCGGTCAGGGGAATGCATCCCTCGGTCACGCAGCTTCCATGGATGAAGATGTTGCCTCCTGCCTCCGAACCACCAGCCAGTATTTGGTCCCCATAATTAGGATAATCCAAACCCAGGGCGAGATGGTAGGCGCTGTTGGGCCTGAACTCGTTGATATAATAAAACCCTTCGGGAACCTGCCGGTCGCCTTCCTTCCGCTTGGGTCCCATGGTCCCGGAAAGGGCACAGATCCGGTAGGTTTTGAACAAGGCAAAGGTATCGGCCATGTTTTGCTTGACCCAGACTTCCAGCCGGCTGTCATATTTGAAGGCCCGGATATAAATGTACCGGGGGGGATATTCCAGGTGCTTTTCGGCAAATTCCGCTTTCAGCATGCTGTCCTTGTTCTGGAAAGCCGCATTGAAATTGGCATTGGCCAGCTGCTGTTGCAGGAAGGTCTGGGCATGAATTGTTCCGGTGGAAAAAACCACCAAAACCGCAGCACCGAAAAAGGACCGTATGGACACGAAGGAAAAATTTGCACAAATGAACAAAACAAAAGCCGGAATCGGAAACTTCCCCCCTAAATTACCCCGCTTTTAACGGGGAAGGCGGGCCGGGTATTGCCGGCCCTAGCCCACCAGAAAATGGATGGACAGATAAATCATGGCCAGGACAACCAGCCCGTAAATCCCGATCGCTACCGGCCTTTTGACCAGCCTGAGAATATAATGATCGCTTCCCCGGATCAGAAAAAAAATCGTCACACTCTGGAAAATGGCCCCAAGCAGGAAGGTGAGGGCAAAAAGCAGGTGGCCGGACATGGCCGCAAAATAAGGAAATCGGATGGACCTTAAAGATTCCCCCGCAAAGCCTGCTCCTGCTCGATGGCCTCAAACAGGGCTTTGAAATTTCCGGCGCCGAAAGAGGTGGCTCCCTTGCGCTGGATGATCTCGAAGAACAGGGTGGGCCGGTCCTGGACCGGCTTGGTGAAGATCTGGAGCAGGTAACCCTCCTCGTCCCGGTCGACCAGGATGCCCAGTTCCCCGACCGCCCGGAGGTCCTCATCGATCTTTCCGACCCGGGACCCGAGGGTCTCATAATAATATCCCGGAGGAACCAGGAATTCCACGCCGCGGTCCCGCAAGGCTGAAACGGTCCGGATGATATCGGAAGAGGCCATCGCGATATGCTGAACCCCAGGGCCCCCATAGAACTCCAGGTATTCCTCGATCTGGGACTTTTTCTTGCCCTGCGCCGGTTCGTTGATCGGAAATTTGATCCGGCCGTTTCCGTTGGCCATCACCTTGCTCATCAGGGCGGAATATTCCGTGGTAATGGTCTTGTCATCGAAGGAAATCAGATTGTGAAATCCCATCACCTTTTCGTAAAAACCCACCCATTGATTCATCTGGTTCCAACCCACATTGCCTACGCAATGGTCCACATACTCCAATCCGGCTTCTGCACTGCGGAACCGGGGGTTCCAGGGCCGGTACCCTGGAAGGAAGGGCCCCTGGTAACTGGTGCGTTCAATGAAGGTATGGATGGTGTCCCCATACAGGCAGATGGCGCTTTTCCAGATGAACCCCTGGTCGTCCTTCTGCATCTGGGGCTTGAAGCAGGAAACGGCACCCCTGGCGATGGTCTGGGTATAGGCATCCCGGGCATCCTCCACCCAGAGGGAAATGGACCGGACGCCATCGCCGTGGCGGTTCACCTGGCGGGCGATTTCCGAATCCGGCAACAGGGTGGTGGTGAAAACCAGCCGGATCTTCCCCTGGGAAAGGGCATAGGATGCATGATCCCGCACCCCCGTTTCGGGTCCGCTGTAAGCCAGGGGCTGGAAGCCAAAAGCGGATTGGTAAAAATGGGCCGCCTGCCGGGCATTACCGACATAAAACTCGATATGGTCCGTGCCCAGGATGGGCAGGAAATCCGCGGTAAGTGGCGGGGAGGGGATTGAAGCAGTTTCCATGGGGTTGAGATATGGGGTTTGGGTTAGGCAATCCAATTGCCGGATCAGGGTTATTCGGCCCAGCTCATCACATAATCCCGGTCCTCAATATCCAGGGCCTGCCGGGTCAGCTGCAGGGGATGGAAGGTATCTACCATCACGGCCAGCTCGTTGGTCTGCCGGGCCCCGATGCTTTTGGCCACGGCTCCGGGATGGGGGCCATGGGGGATCCCGGCCGGATGCAGGGTGATCTGGCCTTTTTCCACGTGCTTGCGGCTCATGAAATCCCCGTCCACATAATATAGCACCTCATCGCTGTCGATATTGCTGTGGTTGTAAGGAGCAGGAATGGCCAGGGGATGGTAATCATACATCCGGGGACAAAAGGAGCATACCACGAAATTCTGACCCTCGAAGGTGAGGTGTACCGGTGGAGGCTGGTGCACCCTGCCGGTTATCGGCTCAAAATCATGGATGGATAGGGCGAAGGGATACTCGTATCCGTCCCATCCCACCACGTCAAAGGGATGGTAGCCGTAATGGATGGGGTAGATCATCCCGTTTTTCTTCACCCGGATCAGGAAATCCCCCTGCTGGTCCACGGGGCTGAGGCCGGCCGGGTGCCGGATATCCCGGTCGGAATAAGGGGAATGTTCCAGGAGTTGTCCGTACCGGCTGAGGTATTTCTTCGGAAACTGGATCGGATGATAAGTCTGCAGTAGGAACAGCCTGTTATCAGGCCCGGAAAAATGAATCTGGTAGATCGTTCCCCGCGGGATGATCAGGTAATCTCCGTAACTGAAATTCAGGGCGCCATACATGGTGGTCAGGGTTCCGCCCCCCTGATGGATGAAGATCAGTTCGTCTGCATCTGCGTTTTTGTAAAAGTCCTCCTCCATCCCCACCGAGGGAGCGGCCAGTTCGATCTGCAGGTCCTGGTTGACCAGGATGGGCTTTCGGCTTTCCAGCATGCCTCCGCCCGATGGGATCCTGAACCCCTGGAAACTCCGGTGTTTCAGCATCCTTTCCTCAGCAACCTCCGGATTGCTGGGATAGGCATCGTCCACCCGGATGATCCCGGTGGGAGGATGGATATGGTAAAGCAGGGAGGAATTGGAAGAAAACCCTTCGGTGGAAAACAGCTGTTCGGAATACAATTCCCCGTCCGGCCTGCGGAACTGGGTGTGCCGTTTGGGGGGAATTTGTCCTTGGCAATGATAATGAGGCATGGCAATGGGGTGAAAATATCGGGAAAAGAAGCGGACGCCCGCGGCGGGATTCCTATTGAACCGAATCCATGGCGAGGGTACTCATCATCCGGCAATAGCCGATGGACCCCAGGGTACCGCCAGGGATTGTTCCTTGGAAACAGGTCAGAATCACCCCCTAAAGTTAGTATTTTCCCGGATCTGCGGGTCCCTGGTCTCCCCCCAAATCTGGCCCGGGTTTTGGAACCCGGACAGGGGATACCCGGCCCGGTCAGGGCGGCTTATCTTCTGTCAAAAAAAAATATAATGCTGGAAAATTTCCAGGATTTAAATCGTTTATTTGCCGGTGGTTCTTTCCACGATCTTTTCACATAAAATAAAACAATAATGAGAAAGACATTAAACTACGTTGTCCTGATCACTTTTCTCGGTCTTTTCTGGGGGCAGGCAGAAGCCCAGCAGCTCGTGCATTTGGGCATTACCGCCGGAGCGAGCTTTTCCGGAGAAACAGCCAAAGAACCAAATCCCACCCATTATGGCG
>DATKSX010000186.1:0-2752 GCA_035531415.1 Chitinophagaceae bacterium | reverse complement strand
AGAAAAGGAAATTGAAATAGTTTCTGAAAAAAATGATGAGGTTCCGCACGGGAAGGTATTAATGCTCAAATCCGATCCATAACCCCAGGGCCCCGCTTCAATTTCCACCGTTCACTGCATCAGGAAGGGGTATTTCCCGATATGTTTCAGGGCAATTCCCGTACCGCGCACCACGGCCCGGAGCGGGTCATCCGCCACATGGACAGGAAGTTTGATTTTCTGGGCCAGGCGCTTGTCCAGCCCTCTCAATAAGGCTCCCCCCCCGGTGAGGTAAAGGCCCCTGCGGTAAATGTCTGCCGCAAGTTCGGGCGGGGTGGTCTCCAGCGCTTTGAGTATGGCTTCCTCGATCTTGAAGATGGATTTATCCAGGGCTTCGGCGACTTCCTGGTAGGACACCATAATTTGTTTTGGAATGCCGGTTACCAGGTCGCGCCCGTTAACCGGGATATCATCCGGGGCATTATCCAATTCCTTGAGCGCTGATCCCACCTGAATCTTGATCTGTTCTGCAGTCCTTTCGCCAATCAGCAGGCTATGGTAACGGCGAAGGGCTTCGGTGATATCTGCCGTGAATTCATCGCCGGCGATCCGGATGGACTGGTCGCATACGATTCCGGCAAGTGCGATCACGGAGATGCCGGTGGTTCCTCCTCCGATATCGATGATCATGTTGCCCACCGGTTCCTCCACATCGATTCCGATTCCGAGGGCTGCCGCCATGGGTTCATGGATCAGGTAGACTTCCTTGGCCCCGGCCTGTTCTGCGGAATCCCGGACCGCGCGTTTTTCCACCTCGGTGATGCTGGAAGGGATGCAGATCACCATCCTCCAGCTCGGTGCGAAAAGGGGTTTTTTGGGATAGATCATTTTGATCATTTCCCGGATCATCCCCTCGGCCGCGTTGAAATCAGCAATGACCCCGTCCCGGAGTGGACGAATCGTGCGCAGGTACTCGTGGGTTTTCTCATGCATCATCATCGCCTTTTTCCCAACCGCTACGATCTTTCCGCTTGCTCTTTCAATCGCCACGATAGAAGGCTCATCCACCACCACCTGGTCGTTATGAATGATCAGGGTATTTGCCGTACCCAGATCGATCGCGATTTCCTGCGTCAAAAAATTGAAATATCCCATTATGGAAGCTTAAACTTTAAGGTGCGTTTTAGTGCTTTTCGTCCGAATCACCGTTCGCTAAAGGTATTACAAATGTTGAATTTCAATCAAATTATTACCTCCGGAGGGTGGACCGGGACTTCCGGCTACAAGAATTCATGGCCTATGTCCCCCCTGAAATATTTCCCTTCAAACCCTACTGAGGCAGCCAGCAGCCGGGAGGCGGCAGCTGCCTCCCTGATGCTTTTTCCCAGGGCAGTAGCTGCGATCACCCTTCCTCCGCTGGTCACAACCTTTCCATCCCTCAGGGCGGTGCCTCCCTGGAAAAGGAGTTCTTTCTCCGTTCCATCCAGACCGGTAACCGGTTTGCCCTTGTCATAATCTCCCGGGTAACCCCCGCTGGCGACCACCGTAGTGACGGCGCACCGGGGATCGGTCTTCAGGTTTACCTGCTCCAGGGTACCTGAGGCCATCGCCTGCATCAGGCTCACCAGGTCGGTGGCCATCCTGGGAAGGACCACTTCCGTCTCCGGGTCCCCAAGGCGGCAATTGTATTCGATCACGAAGGGATCCCCTTTCACATTAATGAGTCCCGCGAACAAAAATCCCCGGTAAGGGATCCCTTCCGAAGCCATCCCGGCGAGGGTCGGGACCAGGATGCGGGACCGGACCCTTTCCATGAATTCCCCCCGGGCGAAGGGCACCGGGGATACCGCTCCCATGCCTCCGGTATTGGGACCCAGGTCTCCTTCCCCGATCCTTTTATAGTCCTTTGCCTCCGGCAGCTCCACCCAGGATTTTCCGTCTGAGAGGACGAAAACAGAAAGTTCAATCCCTTCCAGGAACTCTTCCACCACGACCTTTCTTCCCGCAGCCCCGAACTTTCCCTCCCGGACCATCTGCCGAAACCCTTCCAGGGCTTCCCGGATGCTGGAACAAATTAAAACCCCTTTGCCCGCCGCAAGCCCGTCGGCCTTCAGCACCACCGGAAGGCTGTGGGCGGAAATATAATCCAGGCCTTCCTGCCATTGGTCCGGACTGAACTCCCGGTATCCGGCCGTCGGGATTCCATGGCGGCCCATGAAAGCCTTTGCAAAGGATTTGCTCCCCTCCAGCCTGGCTGCGGCCCGGTCCGGTCCGACCACCGTGATCCCGCTCAGCGCAGAATCTTCCCGGAAGTAATCCGAGATTCCCAGCACGAGGGGGTCTTCCGGGCCGGGGAGGACGAGGGTGATTTGGTATTGAAGGCAGGCTTCCTTGAGGGAATCAAAATCGGTGGGCCGAATGTCCAGATTGGTTCCGCATGCGGCCGTTCCCGGATTTCCGGGAGCGATGAAGAGCCTTCCGCAGAGCGGGCTCGCGGCGATCTTCCAGGCCAGCGCATGCTCTCTGCCGCCACTACCCAACACCAGGATATTCATGCACTGGGATTTTTTGCAAAGGAAACCCGAAAATTCCAATTATACTATGGCAGATTATCCAATTTACATATATTACATACCACTTCCTCTAAACATCGTGCCCATGGCGCAATCTCCCGTTGTACGCAAAGGCCATCCCCGCGCATTATACATTTTATTTTTCACCGAACTCTGGGAACGTTTTGGATATTACCTGCTGGCCGGCATCCTGCTGCTCT
>DATKSX010000185.1:0-4161 GCA_035531415.1 Chitinophagaceae bacterium | reverse complement strand
AGGCGGTCACTCCATAAATTTTAAAGTGTTCCGTTTGACAATATTGCTGGAGGCTGTCCATGGATGGCGCCCACCCATACCCGGCCTGATCCACATCCCGAACCATCAGCAGGAAAATGGGAGCCGGGTCATGCAATATTGTTGAAGTAACCTCAGTTCCCTGGAAATCAAAAAGGGCGAAATCCTCGATTACCGGAATATTATTCCCTTTGCGAACCAGCTTGTCCTGGCGGGATACAAAATGCCAGGAACTGTCCTTCCAGGGGTAATTATTGGATGAAAACGATTGCTGTTTCCCGTTTTTCTCGTATACCATGACGGACTCGTACTGGTCCGGGACCGCATGGGCGGGAGGTTCCATTTCCCGGGCAATGTTCTTTCCTACGGAATAGGGCAGACAGTCCACCGGGGGAAGGTGGTTCAGGGCCCACCATTCCAGGCCCATGGGGACCACCAGACCCAGGATCATGATCCCATCCGTAAGTTTTCTTCCGAAAATCAGCGTCGTCCTCCTGCGATGGGAATAAATCACCAGAATCATGACCAGCAGGATCAGGTCCTTGGCAAAAGATGCCCCTGCAGATAAGGGGATACAATCCCCGAAGCACCCGCATTCCTTCACCTTTCCGGAGAAATATGCATATCCGGTAATGAAAGTGAAAAAGAGGCTCAGCAGCAGGACCAGCGGGGCGAATACCCGGATCCGGAAACCAGTCAGCAGGGCGGCACCACCCAGGACCTCCAGCAGGATCATGACCAGGGATAAAGGGAGCGCAACCTGTGCGAGGAAATTGAGGTGTAGGACCCCCAGGAATTCCTGCATTTTGTAGGTGAGGCCCAGGGGGTCGTTCGCCTTGATCAGGCCGGAAAAAATAAAAAGCAGGCCGGTAATGACCCTCAGGATACGAACCAGGATCCTCATCGGGAAGTGGCTTGAGGCCTGGGGCCGGATTCCTGTAAACGGATCAGGGCGAAAAGAGCGTAATTGACGATATCTTCAAAATTGGAAGAAATCCCTTCTGAAGCGATGGTCTTCCCCCCGTTGGCCAGGATCTGCCGGATCCGGACCAGCTTCATCAGGACCAGGTCGACAAAGGACTGCTGGCTCATTTCCCTCCAGGCTTCTCCATAATCGTGGTTCTTGTCTTTCATGAGCCTTTGAATGCCTGCCGCCGCAGCGTCATACATCGAAAGGGCCTGCTCCGGTTTCAGGTCCAGTTGATCCTCCGGGTCCAGGGAACCCTGGATCAGGGCGATGATGCCATAGTTCACGATTGCCCGCAATTCCTCCGCAGGGGTTTCCGCAACCCGGCGGGAGGGCAGCTCCTGGATGTTCCGGATCCTGCGCGCCTTGATGAAAATCTGGTCGGCGATGGATATCGGCCTGAGGACCCTCCATGCCGTGCCATAGTCCCGAGTCTTATCCAGAAAGATCCGGCGGCAGCTTTCCAGCGCTTCTCGGTACTGGTTTTCCGTCTGATCCAGTCTGTTTTCGTCTCCGTTCATCCGCAAAAAAATAGATGTAATTTCACCCGGTGCAGCCAGCCAAAAATACGCCATTAGGCGGGAATTACCTGCTGGATTGCAGGGGTAAGTTGCTGGATCTGCATACCCCCCGGGTTGCGGGCATCCTCAATATCACGGAGGATTCCTTTTATGCAGGCAGCCGGGTACATACCGACCAGCAGATCCTGAAGGCGGCTGGCACCATGCTCTCCGAAGGAGCTTCCATTTTGGACCTGGGGGGACAAAGCAGCCGGCCGGGGGCCCTGCCGGTGGGCGAAGCCGAGGAACGGGAAAAAGTCCTGCGGGCCATTCAAATCATCCTGGAGCATTTCCCGGATGCCCTGGTCTCCGTGGATACCTATTCTTCCGGGGTGGCAGCAGCAGCGATCAGGGCAGGCGCATCCCTCATTAACGACATCAGTGCAGGCAGGCTGGATCCGGATATGATTCCCCTGGCCGGGTCCCTGGGGGTACCCTATATCGCCATGCATATGCAGGGGGAGCCGGCCAACATGCAGGAGCATCCCCATTATGAAGATGTGGTCCGGGAAGTCCTCGATTTTTTTATTCACAAGGCTTTCGAATGCGCTTCGGCGGGAATCTCCGACCTCATCCTGGATCCCGGGTTCGGGTTTGGAAAGTCCCTGGAACATAATTACACCCTGCTGCAACACCTCGATGTTTTTTCCATGACAGGGCGCCCCCTGATGATCGGGATTTCCCGGAAATCAATGGTCTACAAGCCAGCCGGTTCGGGCCCGCAGGATGCCCTGCTCGGGACCACGGCCCTGCATATGCTGGCCCTGGAAAAAGGCGTGAGCCTGCTTCGGGTGCACGATGTAAAACCTGCCCTGGAAGCCATCCGCCTGTTCGGGTTTTACCAGCAACAACGATGACAATTCCTTATATTCGTTTGCAATGAACTGGGCCATCCATCTTTGGGGAAAAGATATCCGCCTGCTGAACATTTTGGACCTGGTCCTGGTGATCTTCCTGGTCATTCAATTGTACCGGCTCCTTCGGGGTACTCTGGCCTTTAATATATTCTGGGGAGTGGTGGTGGTCTATTGCGCCTTTTTTCTGGTGCACTTCCTCAAGATGCCGATCCTTTCCAATATCCTGGAAAAGCTGGTCAGCGTCGGGTTGATCGCCATCATTATCATCTTCCAGCCGGAGATCCGCAGGTTCCTGCTCCTGCTCGGAAAGCGCACTCCTTTCAGCAGGGAGGGGTTCCTCATGAAATTTTTTGCCGCGGACCGGTTCCGCAGTTACCGCCAGGAAGAATCTATCATCAACAACATCATCCTGGCCGTGAGCAATATGGCAGCTTCCTATACCGGGGCCCTGATCGTGCTGTTCAATAATTCAAGCCTGAAATTCGACACCAGCTCCGGGGTGGCCATTGACGGATTTGTCAGCGCCAGGCTCCTGGAAAGCATATTCAGGAAGGGAAGCCCCCTCCATGACGGAGCCGTCATCATCGCCGATAACCGGATCATCGCAGCCCGGGTAGTCCTGCCGGTTTCCGAAAACCCTGACCTGCCTCCCCGGATCGGGCTCCGCCACCGGTCGGCGGTGGGAGTTACCGAGCATACCGAATCCCTGGCCATCATCATATCAGAGGAAAAAGGCGATGTTTCCTATGCGCAGGGAGGAAAACTTTTTCAGCATTCCTCCATGGAAGAGCTGAAGGTGAAGCTCTATGAATCCCTTATCGAGGGTAATCCCTGATCCATGATCCCTTTCCACCGGCGGGCGTACCTGCTCACCTTATCGGCAACCCTGTTAAGCGCCTTCCTTTTGATCCGGCTGATGGACCGCAATTCCGGTCTCCCGGTCAACAATACCTATTTTCAGGTTGCAGGGCATCTGGTTCAATATCCCTTTGTGTGGATGCTGCGGATGTTCACCCTCCTCTACCTGGGGGAAACCCTGGTGCTCTGGCTGCTCCGCAGCCGGCTCCAGACCGCCTATCTGCTCCCGGCTCATGGCCTGGTCTCCAACCTCCTGCTGCTGGTTTTGGTTTTTCTGGATTCCGTTAAGAGCCCCGCCCTCGTATTCAACCTGATGGCCTGCCTGGTCCTTGTCCAGCTCTGGTTTGTAATCGCCATGATCCTTACCTTGAGAACCTGGTACAGCGACTGGAATTCCCGAAAAAATCCGGAGCCCCCAGGAAAACCCCGGAAAGTAATGGATTTAAAATGATCAGGGCCGGCGTGAGCCGGCCTTGATCGAATTCAATAGGATGTGGATTTTTACGGATGGAGGGTGATGGTTCCCAGATGCACTTCATCCCCATTGACCTTTACCCCGTCGATCGTGGTATCCTGGAATCCTGCCGAAGCGTTGAAAAATACGCTGTAGGTGGTATCCGGCAATCCCATGATCTTGAATTCCCCGGACCAGTTGGGCAGGGCATAGAGGGAATCGCTGCCTGCAAAGGCCGAAACAACAGGATAAGCGGAGATCGGAAGGACCCTTCCTTCAATACTGCCGGTATTGGAGATCGTGAAGGCGCGAAGGACGGTCCGCAGGAAGAACTCTCCGTTGTGTACGCGGACGATTGACCTGCCTGCATCAAAATCGATCCAGAAACGGAAATGGTTGGAGGCCCATTCGTCGAACTCGTCGCCATAGATCCGGATATATACATTA
>DATKSX010000184.1:0-5184 GCA_035531415.1 Chitinophagaceae bacterium | reverse complement strand
AGGATAAAGTTTCATATTTGATTGTAAATCAATATGCTATTAAAAAATTCCTTCGCTGCAACCGGGTTAGGGATTCTTATTGAATTTGCCTATTTTTCCTTATAGGGGGGATTCCAGGATTATCCCTTTTCGGTTTCCGTTCCGGTTCAATCCCCCCTGATTAATTCACCTTTAAATCCATAACCATGTCATTTTTCAAGGACTTCAAGGCCTTTGCCATGAAAGGCAATGTGATCGACCTGGCCGTAGCGGTGGTCATCGGCGCGGCATTCGGCGCCATTATCAATTCGCTGGTCAAGGATATCATCATGCCTGTGATCGGAGTGCTTACCGGAGGGATCAGCTTCACGGATAAGAAAGTGGTGCTCACTGCCGCGGTAACGGATGCCGCCGGCAAAATAATCAAACCCGAAAATGCCCTTACCTATGGCAATTTCATCCAGGCTTCCATCGACTTCCTCCTGATCGCCCTGGCCATTTTCGTGATGATCCGCCTGATTGCCCGGCTGACCCCGAAACCCGCACCCCCTGCACCGGCCGGCCCGACAACTACGGAACAATTATTGATGGAAATCAGGGACCTGCTTAAAAAATAGGCCCTTCAGGGCCGGAACCTGATCCGCCCATGTCAAATACCTACAGCCAGTGAAATA
This sequence comes from Chitinophagaceae bacterium, assembly GCA_035531415.1. Lineage (GTDB taxonomy): Bacteria > Bacteroidota > Bacteroidia > Chitinophagales > Chitinophagaceae > JANWKA01. The sequence goes on along the minus strand of DATKSX010000184.1, from coordinate 4,531 downwards.
CTTATTTGTACCCGCATTTATTCTACTTTTTTTTCAGGGATCGGATGGCCAGAACTCGATCCGGGACCTGCGCAGTTATTCCCAGACTTCCAATCCAAAGGAGCTGGCGGATACCGTTAAAAAGCCCTGGAAACTGGGTGGGCTGATCAGCCTCAATCTCAGCCAGGGTTCCCAGTCCAACTGGGCCTCAGGCGGGGATGATTTCTCCTTCGCCGCAAACGGCCTTTTCAATGGGTTTGCCTACCTCACCAGCGGAAAAAATATCTGGGACAATTCCCTCAGCATGGCCTATGGGTATTTTAATACAACCTCCCTGGGCGGCCGTAAAAGCGAGGACCTTTATGACCTGACCTCCAAATATGGTTACCAGGCGGCAAAGAAATGGTATTACACCGGCCTGGTGGATTTCAGGAGCCAGTTCTCCAACGGTTATCTTTATTCCTCCAACGCGCCTCCCCAGTTCAATTCCGCGGCCCTCTCCCCGGCTTACCTCCTGGTTTCCATTGGGATGGAATACAAGGCCAACGACAGTTTTTCAATTTTCCTCTCTCCCGCCACGGCCCGGACCACGCTGGTCGCTAACGACTCCCTGTCCTTCTATGGAAAATACGGGGTGAAACCGGGGACCCATTCCCTTTTTGAGTTCGGGGCCTTTGCCTCCCTGACCTATATCGCCGCTTTGGGACCGATGGTGACCTATACCACCCGGCTGGATCTTTTTTCCAATTACCTGAAGGATCCCCAGGATATCGACCTTTATTTCACCAACCTGTTCTCGGCCAAGTTGGGAAAATGGCTCATGGCAAGTCTTTCCCTCAACTTCATCTATGACCACAATATCCTTTTTCCCGATTCCGGGGGCGGAATGGGTCCCCGGCTTCAATTCCAGGAACTGACCGCGGTGGGACTTTCCTGGAAATTCTGAAGGGCGTAAACGCTATATTTGCGCTGATGGCCACACAGGACCAAACTTTCAAGATCAGGTTGCCCCAGTTCGAGGGGCCCTTTGATCTGTTGCTGTTCTTCATAGAGCGGGATGAGCTGGACATTTACAACATCCCGATCACCGGGATCACCAATGATTTTCTGGACTATATCCATGAGATGGAGTCGCTCAACATCGAGCTGGCCAGTGATTTCATCCTGTTCATCTCCACCCTGATGCGGATCAAGGCCAGGATGCTCCTTCCACGCAAGGAACTCGATGCCGAGGGAAATGAAATCGACCCGAGGCAGGAACTGGTCGACAAGATCCTGGAATATAAGCGTTACAAACAGGTCGCTGAAGCCATGGCCGGCATGGAGGCCGAAAGGATGCTGCTGGTACGCCGGGGCAATATCCAGAAGGAGCTGAGCACCATCGGGGAATTGTCCGGGGAAGGCACCGAGATCCAGACCCTGACCCTGTTCAAGCTCATGAAGACCTTCGAGAAGGTCATGCGCAGGATGGAGGAACGCCAGAACAAGCCCCAGCATGTGATCCTGCGGTATAATTATACCATGGAGGAATCCCGCCTGTATATCACCCGGATCGCGGAGGAACAAAAAAAGCTTCCTTTCCAGAAGATCTTCGATGCCTGCACCGACCGGATTCACGCCATATTTCTCTTCCTTTCTGTCCTGGAGCTCATCCAGGAAAAGGTGATCACCATCCTTACCGGCGAGGGAAGGAACAATTTCCTGGTCGAATATTCAGGCCCGGCCGGGGCCGTGATTTCCCATGAAGGCTAAGGTCCGGGATATCAGCATCATCTCGCTACCGGGGAATGGGTCCTCCAAGCGGCAGTTCCTGGTCAGCTCCCTTTGCGATTTCGACCAGGTTTATTTTGAACACGGTCCGGACGCCCACCGCCATGATTTCTATTCCATTTTCTGGATCCGCAGGGGCAAACTCCTCCATACCGTGGACCACGATGCCTACGAGGCGGAAGGGGATTGCCTTTTCCTCCTGGCCCCGGGTCAGGTGCACCAGTTGACTTTTGCCGGTAAGGCTGAGGGTTGGCTGATCGCCTTCAGTGAGAGCTTTTTTTGCCTGAAGGACGGCGGGGGCCAGGAAGGGATCAACTGCTCCCTTTTCTTCAATAAGCGGTTCAATTCCCTGATCCGGGTCGCCAAGAGCCAGTCCCGGGTCCTGGAACAAACGGTAGGCCTGATGAAAGCCGAAGCGGAATCCTCCGGGGACCACCATGAGGAAGCCTTCCATGCCCTGCTGAAATATTTCCTGATCCGGATATCCCGCATGATGGAAAAGCAGGAGGGCCCCCTTTCCGGCAGTCCCGCCGGCAACGCCTCCTCGGTTTTCATGGAGTTCCGCAGGCGGATCGAAGCGCATTATGCCTCCCATAAGAAAGTGAGCGATTATGCCGCCCTGCTCCACATAGGGGCAGCACAGCTCAATGAAATCAGCCGCCAGGTTTCCGGGCTCCCAGCCGGGGAGCACCTGCGCAACCGGCTCGTGTTGGAGGCCAAAAGGTGGCTCCGCCATTCTGACCTGCCTTCCAAGCAAATCGCCTATAAGCTGGGTTTCGAGGATCCCCATTATTTCAGCCGCTTCTTCAAGAAACACACCGGCCAGAGCCCGCTGGAGTTCAAATTCATGGCCCGCAGGGAAAGCAGCCTCATCGATTAAGGCTAATTTTCAAAATTCCCCTTCTGGCACAGGTCTTGCCCCTTTATTGATCCGAAAAGTCCACCATTAGGCCGGGTTTGTCCATTTACCGCAAGGCTTCCTGGAACTAATTTTGCAGTATCATTCACCAAAACAATAGAAATTATGGCAAAAACAACATGGAAGCTGGATCCGGCGCATTCCGAGATCGAATTCAAGGTGAGACACCTGATGGTCTCCACGGTCACGGGCCGGTTCAATAAAATCGACAGCAGCATCGAGTCGGAAAGCGATGATTTCGAGGGAGCCAAGGGATCCCTGACCGTCGAAGTGGACAGTATTTCCACCGGCCAGGAAGCGCGGGACAAGCATCTCAAATCCGATGACTTCTTCAACAGCGAAAAGTTCCCCACCATCCGGTTCGAGTCTACGTCCCACCATAAGACCGGTAAGGATACCTATTCCCTGAAAGGCAACCTGACGATGCGCGACATTACCAGACCGGTCGAGTTCCAAGTGGAATTCGGAGGAGTGGTTAAGGACCCTTTTGGCAATTACCGCGCCGGGTTCTCCATCACCGGTAAGGTCAACCGGAAGGACTTCCAGGTGAAATGGAACACCATGCTGGAGGCCGGCGGAGCCATGCTCAGTGACGAGGTTTCTGTTTCGGCCAACCTCGCATACATCCATCCGGTCTGATCTTTTAAACCGATCCCGTGACTCAACCGGTCTCTATCGAGGTCATTGCCGACCTCATTTGTCCCTGGTGCTACCTGGGCTCCCACCGGCTTCGGCAGGCCATGGCCCGAGGCAGGGAAGGGCAGCAGTTTGATGTCGCCTGGAAGCCCTTCGAGCTGGACCCCCTGGCTCCTGCCGAAGGCAGGGACCACCTGGATCACCTTTCCCGTAAATTCGGGAGCAGATCTGCGGTGGATTCGGTCCATCAAAAGTTGACGGCCATGGGGAAGGCAGAAGGCCTTCCCTTCCACTTCGACCTGGTGAAAAAATCACCGAACACCTTTCTGGGCCATCGCCTGGTCTGGTTTTCTTCCCGGTACGGTCTGCAGCAGGTGTTGGTCTGGGGGCTCCTTCGGGCCTATTTTTCCGAAGGCCGGGATATCGGGGACCGGAAGGAACTCCTCCGAATTGGAGCTGAAAACGGGATGCCGGTTCCGGAGATGGAGGATTTTTTTTCCGGTAGCGGGGGGGAAAACGAAGTGCGTGAAATGGAACAGGAAGCCTATGACCGGGGCATCTCCGGAGTGCCCGCTTTCATCCTCCAGGGGAAATGGCTGGTCCGGGGTGCCCAGCCCGCTGAAACGTTCCTAGATATTTTCGAACAGGTGTCCTCCGGTCCCGGATCCGGTTTGGAAGGGGAAGAAGGAAAGGTTCACCTTAAAAAATATGAATGATTATGCCTGAAAACAAAGAAAGGAAGATCCGGCTCCGGAGCAGGGGCCAGATCCAGGAATTGGGACCCTCCATGCTGGTGCGGGGCGCGTTGCCCAATCCGGATTTCGAATATGTGAGCCCCTTCATCCTGCTGCATCATATTCAGCCCACGGTGGTGGAAAGCGGTTGGGACCATATCGGGGTGCCCTCACATCCCCACAAAGGGTTCATCACCCTCACCTATATGCTTGACGGGGAGTTCCGCCACCGGGATTCTTCGGGGGGCAGCGGGTTGATCCGCTGCGGGGGCGCTCAGTGGATGATGACCGGTTCGGGCATTGTCCATGAGGAAATGATCGGGGAGGAATTTGCAGCTAAGGGGGGCCGTATGGAAATGCTGCAGCTCTGGATCAACCTGCCTTCCGAGTTCAAGAAACACGCCCCCTATTACCGGATTATGGAGGAGCTGGAACTGCCCGTGATTCCTTTGGGGGAATCCGGAGGCCGGATCCGGGTGCTCGCGGGGTCCTA
>DATKSX010000183.1:0-5716 GCA_035531415.1 Chitinophagaceae bacterium | reverse complement strand
TTCCGGGTACCAGCCCGCAGGTCAACCTTTCCTGGAGGTGGGCATCCCCCATATCGAGATGCGCAAATCCCTTCTTTAACTGACTTTTGCCCTCAGCATCCGGGTGAAATCCTCCAGATCCCCGCTGTTTTGAAAGGCCTTCAGGGGAATCATGAAAAAGGATTGGTTGTTGCGGTAGAGGAAGATAAACTGATCGGTCCGGGCAAACCGGTGGAAGTTCTTCCAAAGGACCAGCCGCTCTCCGGAGCTGGTTCCGATGAAGATGCCGTCCTCGTTGAAGCGGAGTTTGATGGAGTCCCTGAAGGTTGCGGCCTTGTTGTAAATGGAAAGGGGCAGCAGCCACCAGAAAGCCAGCAGCAGGATGGCCAGCATGATCACTACCCCGGCGAGCGCGGGAGTGGTCACCAACCCCGTGAGGCGGCCACCTGATGCAAAAACCAGCAGGATGAGCAGGATGATTGCGAAGATCCGGATTTCGGGCTTGTTCAAAAAATGATGCCGCAAAGCCCGAATCACGTCTGCCTTGTCATAACAGAAACTGAGAAGCATCCGCAAATATTTTCTATTTCTTCAGAGAGAAGGCGGTCTGGGTTCCGGGCTGGGTTGGATTGGTCCTGTTGCTTCCTTCAGCGGTCGGAATGGCCTGGGGCAGTGAAAGAGACTGCCGGATGGTGTCCAGGGCAGGATCACTTTTGCGGATATAGGCTGCATAATGCTCCACGGTGTTCCAGCTGATATCCAGAGGAGGAACTAAATCCCGGAGTCCCTGCTTTTCCCTGGAGGCATTGGCCCTGATCTTCTCCTCGTTGCGGAGGTACCAGCGGTAAAACAACTCCAGTTCTTTCTGGTCCTGCTGAACCGAACTCCTGCATACAGGAGCCGGGACGGCTGCCACGAAAAGGAAACCCTCGGTGGCGTCCGGTGCGGAATTCTGGCATTTTTTTCCCTTGCATCCTCCATCCACCGGGCCATTTGCCTGGCAAATTTGCCCAAAACAACACACCAGAATGGAAAGTAGTAAGCCTCTGATCATCATCAGCCGATTGGTCCAACTAAGTTAAAGCATAATGGCCGATTCCGGTCTGAAAATTTGGTCTTTCTCAAGCCGCCATGGCCTATATTGGCATTATGAAACCGAATCCCCTGTGGCTCAACTGGAGCGGCGGTAAGGATTGTACCATGGCTCTGTGGCTTCTCAGCCAGGACCCCGCTTTCCGGGTGGCCCGCCTGGTAACCACCCTGAGCCAGGCCCACCGCAGGGTGTCCATGCACGGGGTACGGGAAGCCCTCCTGGACCGGCAGGCGGAAAGCCTCGGGATCCCCCTGAAAAAAATATGGCTTCCCGAGCATGCCGGAATGGAGCAGTACAGCCAGGTTATGGTCACAGCGGTAGGGGAACTCCTGGAGGAGGGCATCGCCTTGGCGGCTTTCGGGGATATTTTTCTGGAGGACCTGCGCCTTTGGAGGGAATCCCAATTATCCGGCCAGGGGGTGAAAGCCCTGTTCCCGGTTTGGGGCCGCAACTCCGGGGAGCTCGCCCGGGAGTTCATCGCGGCTGGATTCCGGGCCATCGTGGTGTGTGTGAACCACCGCTGGCTGGATCCCGGCTTCGCCGGAAAACCATTCGGTCCCGAGTTCCTGGATGGCCTGCCCCCCGGGGTGGACCCCTGTGGGGAAAACGGGGAATTTCACACCTTCGTTTATGACGGCCCCCTTTTCAGCAATCCCATCGCATTCCGACAAACTGAAATTGTGGAAAGGGAATATCCGGCCCCGGGAGGCGGCCAGGACGATCAGCAGGAGGCCAACAGCCGGTTCCGGTTTACGTTTCAGGACCTGGAGCCGGCCTGAAACAAAAACAGCGCCTGGAAAGGCGCCGTCGTTGTTACTATCTTATGAAAACCCTATTGAACGCAAATATAATAGGCACCCCGATGAATTCTATTTGTCCCATCCATAATAACAAAATTTTAACAAATCACCGGAGCGCTCAGCTGCAGCCCATGCTCGTCCCGCAGTTCAGGCATTTGTAACAGGTGCCGGAACGGACGGTGATATGGCCGCAGTTGCTGCATGCCGGAGCATCTCCTCCGTAAGTTTTGTTGGCCGCATTGAGCTGGCTGCTGGAATTCAGGGCGCTGACCGGGTCGGGTCTGGTATTTTCCTTTTTGCCCTGCTGGGAAGACGGCGGCATGATGCGGACATTGGAGAGTTCCGGTTTCGCCGGATTCTTGTCATCCCATTCCTCATTGCCGGTGTTGCCGATTTCCCGGTCCAGCACATGAACCAGGTCCGTTCTGCCCAGGTATTCATAGCCCAGCAGGCGGAAAATATAGTCCACGATGGAAGTGGCCGACTTGATATTGGGATGATCCACCATGCCAGAAGGCTCGAACCGGGTGAATACGAATTTGTCCACGAACTCCTCCAGCGGCACCCCGTACTGGAGCCCGATGGATACCGCGATGGCGAAACAGTTCATCAGGGACCTCATGGTGGCTCCCTCCTTGTGCATGTCCACGAAAATCTCTCCCAGGGTGCCGTCCCCATATTCCCCGGTGCGCAGGAACACCGCCTGGCCGCTGATTTTCGCCTTCTGGGTGAATCCCCGGCGCTTGGCAGGCAGGGTTTTGCGTTCCACGATCCGGGAAAGGGCCCGCATGAAAGTGGTGTCCGGGCTGGCCTGCATCTTGATCCGGGCTGCTTCCAGGATTTCTTCCACGGTCAGGTTGTTCAGGTCCACGATATTGCTCGGGGGCAATTCAGGAGCCTCCTGCGGGACGACGGTTCTCTTCTTCTTGTCGCTCTTGTTGCTCAGGGGTTGGGAGAACTTGCTTCCGTCCCGGTACAGGGCGCAGGCCTTCAGTCCCAGGTCCCAGCTCAGCTTGTAGCAGTCAGCGATCTCCGGCACGGTGGCTTCGTTGGGCAGGTTGATCGTCTTGGAGATGGCCCCGGAAATAAAGGGCTGCACGGCAGCCATCATCCGGATATGGCCATGGGGGTGGATGAACCGCTGGCCCTTCCTGCCGCATTTGTTGGCGCAATCGAAAACAGGAAGGTGTTCGGATTTGAGGTGAGGGGCTCCCTCCACCGTCATGGTCCCACAGACAAAATCATTCGCCTCTTCGATCATCTCGTCGGAGAAGCCCAGCTCGTTGAGCAGGAAGAATTCCGGGTTATTGTACCGTTCCGGGCTGAATCCCAGCCGTTGGAGACAGGCATCCCCCAGGGTGTAAACGTTGAAAACGAACCCGATCTCGAAGGCGGATTCCACCGCCTTGTCGAGCTTGCGGATCTCTTCGGGCAGGAATCCCTTTTCGTTCAAAGTCTGGTGGTTGATATGGGGCGCTCCGGCGAAGGATCCCGTTCCCTTGGCATAATTCACGATCGCCTTGATTTCCGGCTCGGTGTAGGCCAGGTTCCTCAGGGCGGTGGGGATGGACTGGTTGATGATCCGGAAATATCCTCCTCCGGAAAGCTTCTTGAACTTGACCAGGGCAAAATCCGGTTCCACCCCGGTGGTGTCGCAGTCCATCACCAGCCCGATCGTCCCGGTAGGGGCGATCACGGTAGTCTGGGCATTGCGGAACCCGGATTTGGTGCCCTTCTGGACAGCCTCATCCCAGGCCCTTGTTGCGGCCTTGAGCAGGTAGTCGGGGCAGAACTTGGCGTTGATGCCGGCGGGGCGGATTTCGAGTCCCTCGTAGGCGTCCTGGGCATCGTAGGCAGCAGCCCGGTGATTGCGCATCACCCGAAGCATGTCCGTGCGGTTCTCCTCGAAGGCCGGGAAGGGCCCGAGCACCGAAGCCATCTCGGCAGAAGTGGTATAGGCCGTTCCGGTCATGATCGCGCTGATGGCCCCGGCGATTCCCCGGGCCTCTTCGCTGTCATAGGCAATTCCGCTGACCATGAGCAGGGACCCGAGGTTGGCGTAGCCCAGGCCCAGGGTCCGGTAATCGTAGCTGAGCTGGGCGACATCCCTGGAAGGAAATTGGGCCATCAGCACGGAAATCTCCAGCACCACGGTCCAAAGCCGGGTGGTGTACTCGAACCCTTCCACATCGAACAGGTTGCCCTCTTCCCGGAAGAACTTCCTCAGGTTGACGGAGGCCAGGTTGCAGGCGGTATTGTCCAGGAACATGTATTCCGAACAGGGATTGGACGCCCGGATCCGGCCGCCCTGGGGACAGGTATGCCATTCGTTGATGGTGGTGTCGAACTGGGTTCCCGGATCGGCGCAGCGCCAGGCAGCATAAGCGATCTGGTCCCAGAGGTCTTTGGCACGCAGGGTTTTCATGGTCTTCCCGTTGGTCCTGGACTTCAGCTCCCAGGAACCATCCTCTGCAAGCCTGTGGAAAAACGCATTGGGGATCCGGACGGAATTGTTGGAATTCTGACCGGAAACCGTCCGGTAAGCCTCTCCCTCATAATCTGAGGCATAGCCTGCCGCGATGAGCAGTCCCGCCTTCTTCTCCTCCTCCATTTTCCAGTTGATAAATTCCACCACTTCGGGATGGTCCAGGTCCAGGCAGACCATCTTGGCGGCCCGGCGGGTGGTGCCCCCGGACTTGATGGCCCCTGCGGCCCGGTCCCCGATCTTGAGGAAGCTCATCAGGCCGCTGGAGGATCCCCCTCCGCTCAACCTTTCCCCTTCCCCCCGGATGCTGGAGAAATTTGTGCCCACGCCCGAGCCGTATTTGAAGATGCGGGCTTCCCGGACCCAGAGGTCCATAATGCCCCCTTCGTTGACCAGGTCGTCGTTCACCGAAAGGATGAAACAGGCATGGGGCTGCGGCCGTTCGTAGGCAGATGTGGAGAGCTCCAGTTTTCCGGTGCGCTGCTCCACATAATAATGTCCCTGGGGTTTTCCGGTGATCCCATAGCTTTCATGAAGGCCTGTGTTGAACCATTGCGGGGAATTCGGGACGCAGGCCTGATTGAGCATGCCGTAGGCCAGCTCATCATAAAAAATATCGGCGTCCTTCCCCGTGGCGAAATAACCATAGCGTTGTCCCCAGACTTTCCAGCAGTTGGCCATCCGGTGGACGACCTGCCTGAGGGAGGTCTCCCGGCCCGTGGAACCGTCCGGGCTGGGCACACCGGCCTTCCTGAAATATTTCTGCGCCAGGATATCGGTTGCGATCTGCGACCAGTGTTCCGGAACCTCCACCTCATTCATCTCAAATACAATATCCCCTCCGGGATTGCGGATCACAGAGGAGCGCAGCTCAAAGCGGAACATGTCGTATGGGCTGACACCCTCCCTGGTGAAATGGCGGAGGAAACGAAGGCCTGTCTTTTCAGTTTGCGGGTTTTTCATTCCGAAATAGTTTATCTGGGTGTAATCAGGAATTTTTTTGCCGGGTTTACGAAAGTAATTTCTCTGGGTTCAGTTGTTTGATATTGTTATCCACAATTTGTGAATTCCCATTACCCGACGGACGGGATTTCAACGGAAGCCCAACGGGAAGCCCCAGACGAAAAATTTCTTTAGATTTGCCTGCAAGGCCGCTCCATGGGATATAAAATTTACGATTCTTTTTCCGAAAAAAAAAGACGGGGTCAAAAAGCCTTCGCCGTGCTCCTGGATCCCGATAAAATCCGGCCAGAAAAACTCCGTCCCCTGCTGGACCTTTGCTCCGAATGCGGGGTGGATTTCCTGCTGCTCGGGGGAAGCCTTGTGGTCACCGACCACCTGGACCTTTGCGTGGACCTG
>DATKSX010000182.1:0-4926 GCA_035531415.1 Chitinophagaceae bacterium | reverse complement strand
AGTGGTGCAGGATTTTAATTTCGAATCCATGCGTGGCCAAATCGATCCCTTATGCTTCCACCTGGGTCAGGGCTCTTCCATTATTTCCGTCCGGATGGGTTCCAGGGATATGGGTACGGCCCTCGGTTCCATTACCGCGATCTGGAAACAGTTTAACCCCAACCAGCCGATCCGGTACACTTTTCTGGACCAGCGTTTTGCGGAAATGTACGATGATGTGACCCGGACCGGACGCATATTCACCAGTTTCGCGGTACTGGCGGTCATCATAGCCTGCCTGGGACTATTCGCCCTTTCTGCATTCATGGCCGAACAAAGACTCCGTGAGATCGGCATCCGGAAGGTACTCGGTGCCACTGCAGCGGGCATCACTTCGATGCTTTCTGGGAAATTTCTGAAACTGGTCCTGATCTCCATCATCCTGGCTTCCCCAATTGCCTGGATAATCATGAATCGATGGCTGAGAGATTTCGCATACAGGATTCACATCAGCTGGTGGATGTTCGTCCTCTCCGGTCTGATCGCCCTCCTCATTGCGATAGGAACCATCAGCTTTCAATCAATCCGGGCAGCATTGGTAAATCCCGCCGGCCTTTTAAGATCCGAGTAAAGGGGTCACCGGTATGGAAAGGAGGGTTCGGGTCAGGGGTTCATGGGAATCTTATTGTATTTATTCCGGTATTCGATCGGAGTTAGCCCGGTGATCCTTTTGAAGATTTCGCGAAAGGCTTTTGAATCCGAGTATCCCACCTCATACATCACTTCTGAAATACTTTTCCGGGTGGTCTCGAAGCTTCTTTTGGCTGCCTCCACCTTCACCCTTTGGATATATTCCGTGACGGTATTGTGCGTGGCTTTTTTGAACCTCCTTTCAAAGGTCCTGGATCCGACAGCAACCTTGTCGGCCAAATCCTCCAGCTTTATTTTTTCCTGAATGTTTTCCTCAATGAAGACCTGTGCCTTTCTGATTTCTTCATCCCCATGTTGTTTCTGGCCTTTGAACATGGCAAAAGCAGCCTGGCTGTCCCGGTCGATATCAATGGCAAAATACTTGGAGGCCAGGATGGCGGTTTCCCGGTCCGTATATTTTTCCAGGAGATACAACAGGAGGTTCCAGTAAGAGTTCGCTCCACCGCTGGAATAGATCCGGTTTTCCTCCGTGACGATGCTTCCTTCCACTACCTCCACCTCAGGATACATTTCCCTGAACTCGCTGATAAACCCCCAATGGGTTGAACATTTTTTCCCGTCGAGCAACCCCGTAGAGGCCAAAAGGAAAGCCCCGACGCAAAGGGATGCCACTTCTGCACCCCGGTGGTACTGTTCCTGAATCCAGGGCACCATGGCCTGGTTTTTTGCCACTGCTTTCTTCATGTCTCCGAAAAGGGCCGGAATGAAAACCAGGTCGGTATGATCTACCTCCTTCAGCAGCCGGTCCGTATGGACGGAAAAGACACCGCCATTCAATTGAACTTCCCTTTTCAGGCCAACCAATTGCACCTCAAACACCGGGTCCCTGCCGGATACGGCAAGAAATTGATTCGCCGCCGTGAACAGATACCTAGGGTCTGCTATGGCCTGCATGACCGAGGATTCTGGCACTAAAATGGATACATTTTTCATATCTCTAAGGTACCGAGGCGATTTGTCATAATCAACCCCCAATATAGTCGTTTACGCCACCTGCCTGTAAATTTTCCTCCTCCCATCTTTGTGGGGCAAAATCACTTAAAGGAAACTAAATACTTAACTTAATTTATGAAAAAGCAAAAAATAACTCCTTGCCTCTGGTTCGATGATCAGGCGGAGGAAGCGGCCCGCTTTTACACCTCCATTTTCAAGAACTCCAAAATCGGGGCCATTTCCCGGTACGGCGACTCCGGGCCAGGCAAGAAAGGATCAGTCCTGGTGGTCACTTTCCAACTGGATGGCCAGGAATTCATGGCCTTAAACGGTGGACCGGTCTTTAAATTCACGGAAGCCATTTCCCTTGCCGTGGATTGCGCCGATCAAAAGGAAGTGGATGAATTCTGGAATAAACTTTCCGAAGGGGGCCAAACGAGCCAGTGTGGGTGGCTCAAGGATAAATACGGGTTGTCCTGGCAGATTGTTCCTTCCGCATTAGAGGAGCTCATGAGCACCGGGGATCCGGAACAGTCCAACAGGGTCATGAAGGCGTTGCTCCAAATGACCAGGATTGACATTGAAGGCCTTAAAAAAGCAGCCCGGGAAAAATAACGGCCTGCTCCCGGACCACTTACCGGTGTAGGGTTGCCAATATCCTGAATATCCATTCAAAACCAAAAATTCTAAACCTTTTTTTATGAACCAGATCACGAGTTACCTTACTTTCAATGGCAATTGCCGGGAAGCAATGGACTTCTACAAGGACTGTCTGGGTGGAGACCTGTACATCCAAACCGTCGGGGAGTCACCGATGGCGGATCAGATGCCTCCCCAAATGAAAAACAACATCATGCACGCTTCCCTGACCCATGGCGGGGTGATCCTCATGGGTTCGGACCTTTGTCCGGAAAGGCTTAACCAGGGGAATACGGTTTCCCTCCTGCTGGATTGCAACAGCGAAGAGGAAGTGCGCACCATTTATAATAAACTCGCTGCAGGAGGCAAAGCCAGCCACCCCCCGGCAAACACCTTTTGGGGGGCCTATTTCGGCGATCTGACTGACAAATACGGCTTTCTCTGGTTGCTTAACTTCATGCCAGCTGTAGCAGAAGCCAACCCCATGGAAACCTCCAAATAAGGTTAACGATTCAAAAATCCCATTATGCGCAAACTAAAATTGCAGATGAATTTGTCCCTGGACGGGTATGTAGCCGGTCCTTCCGGGGAAATGGATTGGTTGGTATGGGGCTGGGATGATGAGCTTAAAGAATACGTTTCCGATCTCACCGATTCGGTCGACACCATCATCATGGGAAGAAAAATGGCGGCAGGCTTCGTTTCCCATTGGGAAAACACGGTATCCAACCCAGGGGACCCCAGCCATTCCTTCGGGAAAAAAATGATGGACACCCCCAAAGTGGTTTTCAGCAAAACCGTCCGTGAATCCCCATGGAAAAATACCCGAATGGCAAACGGTGACCTTGCGATGGAAATCGACCTGCTGAAGAATCAGCCCGGAAAAGGGATCATTGCCTACGGCGGGGCAGGATTCGTCTCCTCCCTGATCACCGGGGGCCTGATTGACGAATTGTATCTGTTCATCAATCCCGTGGCCATCGGCCGGGGACTCCCCATCTTCAGTTCGAGGACCGATCTGAAACTGGTCCGGACCAAGGCATTTGATTGCGGAATAGCCCTCCATCTTTATGAGCCTGTTTCAAAACGGGCTGAAGGGTGAACCTGGGGCCATTGGTCCCCTCAAAACTTCAAAATGAAACCAAAAATTCCTGTCATGGATACACCTGAAACCAATTCCAAAACAGCGCTCTGGATCGGCAGGATCCTGAGTATCCTGGTCGTTCTGTTCCTGCTGATGGACATCTTCATGAAGATCTTCATGACCTCTGTTTCCATCAAGTCTTCAGTCCAGCTGGGATGGCCCGGGGATTCGGTGAAGGGCCTGGGAATCCTGCTGCTGGCCCTGACCATTCTCTTTATCATTCCCAGAACCACATTTTACGGGGCCATACTCCTTACCGGCTATCTGGGCGGGGCAGTGGCGATCATGTTCCGGGCTGATTTACCCGGTCACCCGTACATCTTTCCCTTCGTTTTCGGGATTTTGATGTGGGTAGGCCTCGGCCTGCGCAACGCCCCTTTGCGTAAATTCCTTTGCGGGGACCCTGGAAAACCGGCGGTGGAGTGATTGGGAAACCCAGCGCCTCAGCGCAAAAAATCCCTGATGGTCTTGTTGAACAGGGCAGGCTGGTCCACGAAATTCATATGCCCGCTCTGGGGAAAAATAACCAGTTTGGAGCCGCTGATCTTTTCATGCATTTCACGGGAAAGGGAGGGATCACATTCGTCGTGGTCTCCGCAGGTAATCAGCGTGGGGACCCTGATCGATGGGAGCCGGTCCACATATTCCACGGATTTGAGATTGCCGGAGATGACAAATTCCCCGTCTGATCCCCACATTTCCCGGTAAAGGTCCCAGGACATCTGCCCGGAGGCGACCGGGTCGTAATTGGGATCCGGCCGGCGTTGGTACAGGTAAGGAAAGTAACCTTCCCCCCAGGCTGCAATCATATAAGCGTTGGTGTACCGGTTGTGCTCATAAGGCAGCCCATGACCATAAAGACCTTCCTTTTCCATGGAATCAATCCGGGTCCGGAGTCGGGGATCCATGTTCTGTTTCATCCTTCGAAACACTTCGTTCATCTGGGAGGTACTGGGGAAGGTGCTGCAAAGGATCAGGTGGGAAAGATGATCCTGGTATTTAAGCGCATATGCCTCCGCCAGGACTCCTCCGCAGGAGTGTCCCAGCAGGCTGATCTTCCCCAAATGAAGTTCCTGGCGGACATCTTCCACATCCTGGACCATGTTATCCACCGTATAGCCGGAAGGGTCATCCAGCTTTTCAGACTGGCCTGATCCCCGCTCATCAATAAAGATCAGCCGGTTATTCCGTGCCAGGGGAAGCAGCCAGGGCAGGAAATAATCATGGGAGGCCCCGGGACCCCCATGCAGGATCACCAAAGGCGATCCCTTTCCGAATTCCTCAAAATAAATCAGGACCCCGTGGGCATCCACGAAGCCCTGCCGGATCGGGTAAACCTGGGCGGATCCCATGGGACCGCCGTGGTTCCGGCCGGAACGGGAGCAAGCTCCCAGGGTCAATGACAGCAGGACCGGGAGGAAAAGGATTTTTCGCATACCCTGGATTTAGGAGAATTAAATGTAAAAAAATCAACTGTCTTTTTTTCATGTTCCTGGTCACTGGAAGCGGATTCCCTGTTT
>DATKSX010000181.1:0-2300 GCA_035531415.1 Chitinophagaceae bacterium | reverse complement strand
CCGGGGATACATGATCCCGGGCTGCCCCTTTCCCCGGATATCCAACTGGTCCGGATGTTTCAGGCCCAGGCTGTGACCATACTCATGAGCCGCGGTGGTGGATGGGTTCAGGAGATTATCCAACTTAAAATACCCGGTATTGCAGCCGGTTTCATCCACAAAGGAAATATTGTCCCGGGCGAAGGCTTCGATCCGGAAGAAGTTCAGTCGCGGGTTCAGGTTGGCATGGATCTCATCGGGACCAAGACCCGGCCGGAAGGCTCCCTTGATTTCAAATCGCAACCGGTAATTTTTTTTCCGGAGGGTCACTACCGCATCAGGCTCATTCCAGAGGGAACTGATCTGTTCCGCAATCCGGGAAGCCAGACCCGCATCTGCTCCGGAACCATAGATGATTATTTCAGACCAGACCGTCAGAATCTCCAGGATATCGTCCAACTCCACCGCTCCCATCCCCTTAGTTTCTCACCGGTTTTCCAGACTGGATCACACTCTGGAGCCTTTCCTGGGTCTTGCGCTCCCCGCAAAGGCTGAGGAAGGCCTCCCGTTCCAGGTCCAACAGATATTGTTCGCTGACCAGGGATTCCTGCGTCAGGTCGCCTCCGCACATGACATGGCCGAGCTTCCCGGCAATTTTAGCGTCATATTCCGAGATATAATGACCCTGGAGCATTCCATTGATTCCGGCAATCAAAGCCCCCAGGGCCGTCCTTCCCAGGACCCGGATACTTTTTCCGGGGACCGGGGCCAAATATCCATCCTCCGCCAAAGCCAGGACGGAACGGCGTGCGTCGGTGATCAGCCGGGCCGGGTTCAGGGTGATGGCATCATGGCCTTTTCTCAGGATGCCCAGGTCAAAAGCTTCCTGGGCGGACCCGGAGACCTTCGCCGTCGCGATGGTCAGGAACCGGTGCTGCAGGGTGGGCAGCTGGATGTCTCCCTCGAAATAGGCCTCCCCAGCCCTCAGGGTAAATTCCTTGGTCCCTCCCCCCGCGGGAATCAGTCCCACGCCCAGTTCCACCAGCCCGATATAACATTCCGCAGCGGCCTGGACCTGGTCCGCATGGAGGGCAAACTCACAACCTCCTCCCAGGGTGAGTCCATGGGGTGCAACCACCACCGGAACGGAGCAGTAACGCAACCGCATCGAAGTGTTCTGGAACAGGCGCACGGCCTGGTCCAGTTCTTCGAATTCCTGTTCATTGGCCAGCATGAAAATCATCCCGACATTTGCTCCGGCTGAAAAATTAGGCCCCCCATTGGCCAGGACCAGCCCCCTGAATTCTTTTTCTGCCCGGTCCAGGGCTTTATTGATGCCTTCGAGAACCTCCCCTCCGATGGTATTCATTTTGGTCTTCCAGTCCAGGCATAGGATGCCTTCCCCGATATCCGTGAGCCGGCAGGCGCTGTTTTTCCAGACGACCTGATCGGAGTAATTTTCCAGCAGCACCAGCCCCACGGATCCCGGGATATCCCGGTAATCCCCCAGGGCCTGATCGTAATATTGTCTTACCCCCTCCGATACCCGGTAAAACCGGTCATGGCCTTTGCGGAGCATTTCCTCCACCCAGGGGGCAACCCGGAAACCCTCCGGGGTCATTTTTGCAATCGTATCGGCCACACCGAGCAGATCCCAGGACTCGAAAGCCCCTATTTCCCATCCAAATCCTGCCACGAGGGCATCATCGATCCGAAAAAGGGCATCCGTGATCTCCGGGATCCGGAAGGAGATATAGGAAAACAGATGGTAATGGAATTGCCGGATGAAGGCGCCTCCCTGGTCTGTTGCAGCAGCCAGGGAGCGGATCCGCTGGCCGAGATCTTCCACGCCCTTTACTGCATCCAGGGAGGCAAGCCTGGTCTTGGTCCTGGGACCATATTGCAGGGTTTTCAGGTCCAGGCTCAGGATTTCCCTGGACTTCCCAGTTCCGGTCTTTTTGTAAAATCCCTGCCCCGTTTTGTCTCCCAGCCAGTTGCGCTCGAGCATCTGCTCCAGGAATCCGGGCAACCGGAACAGCTCTTTGGCCTCATCGTCCGGCAGGTTTTCGGCCAGTCCCCGGGCCACCCGGGCCAGGGTATCGATCCCCACCACATCATTGGTCCGGAAAATGGCGGATTTAGGCCTGCCCAGAACGGGTCCCGTCAGGGCGTCCACGGTATCGATATCCAGGCCGAGGGATTCCATGATCCTGAAAATAGCCAGGATGGAGAAGACCCCGATCCGGTTGGCGATGAAGGCGGGCGTATCCCTGCACAGCACGGTGGTCTTACCCAGGAAACGGTCCCCGAAATCCAGGAGG
>DATKSX010000180.1:0-5151 GCA_035531415.1 Chitinophagaceae bacterium | reverse complement strand
TTTCCAGGCCCCCGATGACCCGGTCTACCGCGTCATTAAAATCATCCATCTCCACCTCGGTCTTTCCTTTCCGGGCCGCGATCAGGGCAGCCTCGTTGCAAACGTTGGCGATATCGGCCCCGGCAAATCCAGGAGTCATCGCGGCGAGCTTCTTGACATCCAGGCTCGCGGATTTCTTGATGGGCTTCAGATGCACCTCAAAGATCTTTTCCCTGCCGGCAAGATCGGGTTTGTCGATTGAGATCTGGCGGTCGAAACGGCCCGGCCGGAGCAGGGCGCTGTCCAGCACGTCGGGACGGTTGGTCGCGGCCAGGATGATGATGCCGCTGTCCGTGCCGAATCCGTCCATTTCGACAAGGAGCTGGTTGAGGGTATTTTCCCTTTCGTCGTTGCTCATCATCATGTTCTTCCCGCGGGCCCTTCCGATGGCGTCGATTTCATCGATGAAGATGATGCAGGGAGCTTTTTCCCGGGCCTGCTTGAACAGGTCCCTGACCCGGCTTGCGCCGACCCCCACAAATAGTTCCACGAAATCCGATCCCGACATGGAAAAAAACGGAACCTGGGCTTCCCCCGCCATGGCCTTGGCCAGGAGGGTTTTTCCCGTACCGGGAGGCCCAATGAGCAGGGCTCCCTTGGGAATTTTACCTCCCAGGGAAGTGTATTTCTTGGGATAGCGCAGGAAATCCACCACCTCCATGACCTCCTGCTTGGCCTCGTCGAGGCCTGCCACGTCATTGAAGGTGATGTTCACCTTGGTCCCCTTTTCGAAAAGGGTGGCTTTGGATTTGCCAATATTAAAGATGCCTCCCGGGCCTCCTCCACTGGAAGGTCCGCCCATCTTGCGCATGAACAGCACCCAGAGCCCAATAATGATCAGGATGGGGAGGGCCAGCTGCAGGATCGGAGCGATCCAGTCCGGCCGCTGGTGGTAGGTCACCTCGATATCGTTCTGGCCCAAATTGTATTGGGTTTCCGCCTTTTCCAATTCCTGGTTGAAGGTCTGGATATTGCCGATCGTAAAATGATAGTGCGGGCCTGGGTTGACGTTGCCCAGGCCGCTATGGGCCACATCCTTGAACTTGGGCTCGTCCAGACGCTCTTTCTTGATATAGACCTCCACGTCATTGGTTCCGATCACATCGAGCTTGTCCACGTCCCCGCTGGCCAGGTAATTTTTGCTAAAATCCTGGAAACTGATCTCGGCCGGCTTGCTGTGGTAAGGAAAAAGCTGTACCCCGATCAGCACTAAAAGGATGATTCCGTATATCCAGTAAATGTTGAACTTGGGTCCTTTACGGGGTGTCTTGTCATCGGGGCCACGGGGTGGCACATTGTTCCCGCCTGTTTCCATATTGTCAGTCTCTCCGAACTGTTTGATTAGCTTTAATTTAAGGTCCCGGTCTGTGACAATCCGGGTTTAATCCTCGTGGGTCATCTGGTCTGCATCACTCCACATATCCTCCAGCCGGTAAAATTTTCTCGTGGCCGGTTGGAACACATGCACCACAATATTCACGTAATCAATCAGCACCCACTGGAGCGCCAGGTATCCCTCATGCTTGTAGGGGGTCTCTTTCACGGCCTTTTTCACCTCTTCTTCCACATGCTCCGCGATCGCCCTGACCTGGATATTGGAGCTCGCCTCACATAGGACAAAAAAATCAGCTACGGCTTCTGGGATTTTCCGGAGGTCCAGGGATACGATGTGTTCTCCCTTTTTTTCCTGGATGGCTTTGATGATGGCTTTAAAAAGTCTGCTGTTTCTTTTTAAACGGATTGCCGCCTTTTTACGGTTTGCAAGTACGGATATTGGTTCCAATAAATCCTAATTTTGCCCGAAATTCAGGATAGCAAATTTACAAAATCCGCACAAACCGGAAGGTTCCTGATCCGCTCCCGGCTCCTTTTAATTTTTAATTTGCTTATGATCAAGGATTTTGCCCTGGCAGAACGCAGACTGGGGGATCCCATGCTGGTTCTTGACCGGGTGGAAAGCTCCAATAACTATGCCATGGGGGAGCTGAATGCCAGACCAATCACCGAAGGAACCTGCTACCTGGCCCTTTCCCAGACCGCAGGAAAAGGCCAGCGGGGAAAGGATTGGTATTCCACCCCGGGGCAAAGCATGCTGCTGTCCCTTGTATTGCAGCCAGTTAGCCTGAGGCCGGAACTGCAATTTCCCCTTAGCGCCGCGGTTGCCCTTGCAGGATGGGACCTGATGGCCGGTATCCTCGGGCCTGGGGACTGCCGGATCAAATGGAGCAATGACTTGTATTGGCGTGACAGAAAGGCAGGAGGCATCCTGATCGAGAACATTCTGAGGGGAAATTCCTGGGTCTATTCGGTGGTGGGAGTTGGGATCAACCTGAACCAGGAAAGTTTTCCTGCAGGGCTGCCCAATCCGGCATCTTTCTTCCAGGCGGTTGGGAAGACTTTCGACCCGGTTGAATGCGCCAGGAAGTTCTGCTCTTTGCTGGAGCCCCGGTATGCCCTGCTCCGGAGCGGAGGGGCGAAAGATTTGCTTTCAGAATATGGATCCAGGCTGTACCGCCTGGATCAAACCTGCAGATTCCGGACGCCTGCGGGGATCCTGGAAGCCGTCCTGCGCGGGGTGCGGCCTGAGGGCCAACTCGTCCTGGAAACCAGGGAAGGGATCCGGTTGTTCGGGTTCGGTTCCGTAGAACTGATCGGCTGATCAGTAGGCCCAGCGACTTTGTTCCCAGTCGAAGATCTCGTTATTAATCCTTTCTCCTTCCATCAGTCTCCGGGTCCCGTCGGTGATATAATCACTGATCTGGCGGTCGAACACATTGTCCTCCTTGATAATATAGCTGGAGAACATCCTCATTTCGAAAACATCCTCCCAGTTCAGTCGCATCGCATAATTTTTGGGGTTATACACCTCAAATCGGGACAGGACCGGACGAAGGTCGGGGTAGTACAGCCAGAAAATCGGAGCGAAGGCCCGGAGGGATCCGTCGGGGTTGATGATCGCCTTTTCCGGGGCGATCCCGATGATGCGCACATACAGGGTAGAGGTTTGCTTGTCAAAAACCCAATCTTCCTTGATCCGGTAACGCACGATATTGTTCGGATCGAAATCGTTGCGGTAGACCTGGGGGGTTTCCTTTCCGGTGACCGGGTCGGTCACCATCACGGTATCAATTTTCCCCTGGAGCTGGGTGGTCAGCTGGTCGATGGTCATGGGGGTGGTGAACCGGTCGTCGATCGGATCGAAGGCCTGGACCTCTCCCCTGCGGACCGCATTGATCAGAATATTGATCAGCATCTGGCTTCCATTGTCCTCATTGGCAGGATAACGGAAGGGCAGGTTCATCTTCTCCCTGGTGTCGATTTCCCTCCAGATCCTTTTGCCCCAGATGGCGTCATCCTTGCGGATATACTGATAGGACAAGGGTTTCATGGTACGGTCCATGGTATCCACCACGGCGCCGTCTATCCTCAGGGAAGGCCGGACGCTGTCCATCGAACCGAACACATTGTCCGGCCGCAGGGAGCCTGCCGGGGAGCCGAACGGTGTTTGGACGTTGCCCGAAGGAGGAATCACCTGGTTGCCGGTGGCCGGGTTGGTCACCCCACCTGAGCCGGTTCCTGCCTGCTGGCTTACCGAAGCGGCCTTCCGCCGGGTGGTATGCTTCTTCCTGTGGGTGGTTTGCGCCATGGCGCTGCCTGCAAGCAGGGCGGCGGTTACCGTGAGCCAAATCCCCTTTTTTATGGTGTCTGTCCTCATAACCCGTAATTGTTGAATGAACAATCAGTTCAGTTTATAGACCAGGCTGCCGATGTCCCTGGTGGTTCCATCCGGCATGTGGGCCTTGATATTATCGATGTAAACCCGGGTTCCGGGCTTGCACCGGGCGATCAGCTGCTTGATATCCGCAGAAAAATAGGCGGAGTTGCAGTTGCGCTCGATATAATCCGGAAATCCTTCTCCCTGGAATCCGATAGTGAAGCTGGTCACGACGCTGCGTACGTCGAACTCAAAGTCGGGCGGCATGGAGGCCGAAACTCCTTCCTGAAGCCTGAACAAGGCTGATTTCAGCATGCCGCCCTTGCTTGCCGCAACGGTGGGGAAGGGATCCGGCATCCTTTTGGTCCGGAACTGCATGGACCCCATGGATTTGATCTTGCCATCCAGAGATCCCGAGACGTTCACCGTCACATCTCCGACCGCAGTTACCCGGGCAATGAAATGCCCGGTGGAAGATTTTACGATGGACCCTGGTCCCGCGAGGCTGGCGTTGATGGTCTCGGCGGGAACTCCGGCGGCCGCGATGGATATGGGGTTATCGACACCAATATACATCACGTTCATCTTGTCGGCGGATACCGATACGCTGGAAGCCCCGACCGTATAGTTCTGGGAGGAATTATAGGTCTCGATCTTCCCGCTCTGGTCCTTCAGGGCG
The DNA here is from genome assembly GCA_035531415.1 of Chitinophagaceae bacterium. Lineage (GTDB taxonomy): Bacteria > Bacteroidota > Bacteroidia > Chitinophagales > Chitinophagaceae > JANWKA01. Next base: position 718 of record DATKSX010000180.1, on the reverse strand, counting down.
ATGCCCACATTATAGGTATGCTCCCCCACCCCGTTGCCCAGGACATCATAGGTCCCCATGCCGGCACTCACCGGAATGGCCTGGCCATTCACGGTGATCGTGGGGTTGACGGTGGTGCTGTAGGCCCCGAGCATGATCTTGGCCTCATATTTCTGACCCGCCATCACATAACCCGAATTGGCCGATATCAGGACGGAATATTGGTTGAATACGAAATTTTGCTTGCTGATCTCGCTGAAGAGATGATCGATCACCATGGATTCGGAATTCTTCACATCGTTCTGGAACTTGCTCAGGATGGTCACCGCGGCGATCGTGGGCACCATTTTGAAATGGGCCGCAGTCCAGTCGTTGTTGTTCTCCGGGTCGTTGGTATGGGGAATTTCCACCTTCAGGGGGAGGGTATTGACAAATTGCTGGCGGTAGGCGGGTTCCACGAAACTAAGGAGCTGATCCCGCAGTTTCTGGATCCTTTTTTTAAGGACCGGTCCATTGCCGAAATTCTCCATGACCCGGGTGGGGGCTTCCAGGTTGTCGGCGTATTTGACGTCCCCGGAATCGTCCAGGCCACCGCTTTGCTGGATGACCAGGTTCTTGAGGCTGTCCAGGTAGGTGTTCATCCGGGCCGCAAGCAGCTTCACCGAATCCGCCTTAGCCTTGATGGGACCGACCCGTGCCGGATCGACCAGCATCTGTTTTTCAAATTCGGAGTAGGTTT
>DATKSX010000179.1:0-4117 GCA_035531415.1 Chitinophagaceae bacterium | reverse complement strand
AGTTCCCGGTCCACCACCCAGTCCTGGAGGGTTTTGAGCTCCCTTGGGGACCGCGTGTTGCTTTCCAGGGTGTAGCGGTAGATTTCCCCGGTGGGACCGGTTGGGGGCTGGACGGAGGGCAGGACCCCGTCCGGCAGATCGGCATTCGGCAGCAGGTTGTTCACCTGGATCCGGGCCTCCATATCCGTTACATGGTCCTGGAAAATGAGGGTGACCACAGATAGCCCGAAAATGCTGGTGGACCGCAGGCTTTCCCGTTTCTGGACCGGATTCATGGCGATCTCAATGGGGATGGTCACGAATTTTTCCACCTCTTCGGCGCTCCTGCCCGGCCATTGGGTGATGATGGTTATCTCTGTATTGGTAACATCAGGATAGGCCTCAATGGGCATATTGTGGAAAGAGATCACCCCAGCCACGACCAGGATCAGGGTGCCCAGGAAAATCAAATATCTGTTTTTCAGGGAAAAAGCCAGAATCTGCCGGAGGAACCTGTTCATAATGATGCTTGGGATTGCCCGGTTAGGTATTGAGGGCCTGGTAAATCAGGATGGTCTGGCTGCAGATCACCCGGTCTCCCTGCTTCAGACCACTGGTGATATAGTACCGTTCCCCGCTGCCTGTTTCCACCTTTACCGGGGTGATGCGGATATCCCGGTTGGAATGGTATACCAGCACATAGTACTGGCTGTTATCGAACACCACGGCCTGCTGGGGCACGCAAAGCAATTCCCGGTGTTCCGGGTTGCTGACCTTCACGCTGGCGAACATCTCGGGCTTGAGCAGGTATCCCGGATTGGAAATCACAATGCGAACCTTCATCACCTTGTTGGTGGGATCCAGCACATTCATGATCTTGTTCACCTTTCCCGGGAAATCCTTCCCCGGGTAGGCCAGGGTGGTGATGTGCACGCTATCGCCCAGGTGGATGTCGGCAATATTGGATTCATATACATTGGCGATTACCCAGACTTCCTTCAGGTCGGAAATGGTGAAGAGGTTGGTGCTGAAGTCGGGACGAATCACCGTATTGTTGGTCAGAAACTTCTCCACGATGAAGCCGCTGATGGGCGCCCTGATGACATCCGTTGCTGAATCGCCTCCGCCATTGATGGCCAGTACCGACTGGATCCGGCGGAGTTCTGCAAGGGCCTGGTCATAGGTCGCAACGGCTGACAGGGAATCCCGGGAGGAGGCCAGTCCTCCGTGGTACATATCCAGGGTGGCCTCCAGGTTTTTTTTAGCCACAGCGAGGTTCGTCTGGGCGCTGATCAGGTTGCTGGAATACCCCGCCATTTCGGAACTGTTCACTTTGGCCATCACCTCCCCTTTGGTGACATAATCTCCCAGCATGACTTCTACGTCGGACACCGTACCGCTCACCAGGGGGTAAATCTTGACGACTTTGTCCTCATTGAAGTCCACCTGGCCGGTCAGGGTAACGGTATGGACCACGGGACACAGGCCTACCGTGTCAATCGTCAGGGTCCTGAACAGGGAATCGGGAAGTATGTACTGGGCCGTATCCTGCCCTGCCATAGAATCTGTAGCCGATTGGTGGCAGCCTGGCCAGGCCATGGCGGCCAGCACCGCGATCGCCCATGGGGCCAGACAGGTCTTCGGATTCGGTCTCATGGTGCCGGAGGCTTAAGGGTTAAAAAAATTGGTTCCCGTGATATAGTTGATCTGTTCCATGTCATTGATCCTGTTGAACAGGACCGAATTGATCTCGAGGGTGGTTTGCTTATAGGAATCATAGAAATCCAGAAATTCCAGGATGCTGATATTGCGCCGTTGGTAATTGATCAGGACTTCCCTGGAAAGCCTTTGAAACTGGGACAGGAATTTCGGGTCCAGCGACCGGAAAAGACTGTCGGAGGAAATTGCCCGCTGGAGGGCCCTGCCGACCTGGTCGGCAGCGGCCATTTCAGTGCTTTTCAGGATCAGTCCGCTATATTCCATCTGGCTGCGGGCAAAATGGATATTGCCCTGGTTGCGGTTGAAAAAAGGCAGGTCGAATGCAACGCTGACCGAATTAAAATTGTGGATATAACTTCCGTTTTTATCATACCCCACCCCAAGGGTAAGGTCCGGAACGGCCAGGGCTTTCTGGTAATTGTAATTCTGCCGGCTCAAAAGAAGGCTGTCCCGCTCCATCCTCAGATCCGTGCGGTTGCTCATCGCTGAATCCAGCAGGACCTGCAGGGGGACGGTCCGGGGATCCAGTGCGGCGACCCTGGCGGAATCCGGCAACGGCACGACATAAGCCCCTGGACGGGCAACAAGCAGCCTGAACTCGCTTTCCAGATCGTTGATCTGGTTGATCAGCCCCTCGTATTCGCTTTCCAGTCCATAGAGCTGTGCCTTGATGCGGACCGTTTCGGTCTGGGGAATATACCCTTTGGCTTCCTGCTGATCGAAGGCGAGGACCACCAGCCTGAGGGAGCTGATCTCCTCATCATAGACCCTGGCCGATTGCTGCAGGTAATAAATATTGAAGAAATCAGACCGGAGGGTGAACTTAAGGGTACTGAGCAGGTCATAGAGCTGGTCCTCGGAGAGCCGGTATCCGGTGCGGGCCATCCCCACCTCCTTTTTCCTTTTACCGGCCAGCAGGATCAGCTGTTGCAGCTCGGCGGATTCTTCACCCTGGGTGGAATTGGTCTGGAAATATTTCCCGGTGTTGCTATTATAAACCCCCTGGCTCACCGACAGGTTCGGGTTGTCCCAGAGTTTCGCCTGCAGGATCAGGGCCTGTGATGCGTCCACGTCATAACGCTGGGCCAGCAGCAGGAGGTTTTTGGAAAGGAATTGTTCCTCTGCCTGAGGCAGGGTGAGCGTAATAGTATCGGGAAATACGGCCGGGGAAGGAACCCCGGAAAAGGAAAGCATGCCTAGGGTTATTGCAGCCAAAACCATTTCAAACCACCTTTGAATTAAAACGCAAAGGTAGGCTGCACGGCCATCCTACGGCTGGGAAGAAATTAGAATGGGATTAGAATTTCAGGCCGGGAGGACAAGCATGGGTCCGGGGCATCCTTCCCGGAATGGGGGCAACTCAGGGGGATGGGTACCCCCTAGCGTCCTGCGTTCTCTCCAAGGCAGGGATAACTTCCTGGTCCTTTTCCTGATTCTTGGAATTATTCGGATCTCAGGCTTTGAACCGGATTGGCCACTGCGGCCCTGATGGACTGGATGCTTACCGTAACCAGGGCGATAGATAAGGTCAGCGCTCCACCCGCAAGGAACAACCACAGGGTTACCTTGATCCGGAAGGGATAATTTTGCAGCCATTGATGCATATAATACCAGGTCAGGGGGGTCGCGATGACGAAAGCCAGCATAATCAAAAGCACGAATTCCCGGCAGAAAAGGTAGACGATCTGGCTGGTAGAGGCTCCGAGCACCTTGCGGATACCGACCTCCTTCACCCGCTGGATGGCCATGAAGGAGGCCAGTCCGTAAAGGCCCAGACAGCTGAGGAAAATGGCGATGATCGCGAAGATCCGATAGAGATCGGAGAGTTGGTGTTCCTGTTTGTAAAATCCAGCGATTTTTTCATCCAGAAACTGGTAGGAAAATACATAATCCGGAAAGGTCTTGTTCCAGATCGATTCTATTGCCTTCATGGTGGGCAGGATATCCGACGTGGTAAGCCGGATCCCGGCTTCCTGGTATCCCTCCTTTCCGGTGACCATGAGCAACGGTGCCAGGGGCCTTCGGAAGGAGCGGTCATTAAAGTCCTTTACCACACCGACGATCGGCCCCTTAATCGCGCCCCCGTTCAAAATGATCTCCTTATTCAGGGCATCCCCGGGATGGACGATGCCCAGATTGCGCAGCAAGTCTTCATTCACCACGAATTCCCGGGGGGTATCGGAAGGCTCCAGGTTCCGGCCTGCCACCAGGGGAAGCTTGTAAGTCGGGATATACCGGGCATCGGTCCATTTCAGGATGGCATAAAAGCTGGTCTGCTTTGCGGAATGATCGAAGAAAAATTTGGTCCAGTTGTCATTGTCATCCTCGATCGGGGTGTTGGAGCTGAAACTAAAGTTTCGGATCCCCCGGACCCCCATCAATTGCTGGTTCAGATAGTCCAGCCTGGCCACGCTTGCGC
>DATKSX010000178.1:0-7277 GCA_035531415.1 Chitinophagaceae bacterium | reverse complement strand
GGCCACGTATTTCCCGCCTGAGGTCTTAAACAGCTCCTTTTTTCGGTCGGTGATTTTCAGAAACCTCCCATCGACCAATTCCCCGATATCCCCCGTATGGAACCACCCATCGACCATGACTTCCCGGGTGAGGTCTGGCTGTTTATAATATCCCATCATGACATTGGGTCCTTTCGTAAGAATCTCCCCATCTTCTGCAATCCGGATTTCAATTCCTCCGAGGGCAACTCCCACCGATCCCAGCATCCAGTCCGGGTGGTTGAGATGGCTCACCGTGATCACCGGGGAGGTTTCCGTGAGGCCATATCCCTCCAGGATCGGGATACCGCCTGCAGTGAACATTTTCAACAGCCTGAGCTGGCAGGCTGCCGATCCGGTGACGATGCATTTCAGGTGGCCTCCCAAGGCCGCCCTCCATTTGCTGAAAACCAGCTTATTGACCAGTTTCAGCTGCAACCTGTACCAGAGGCTGAAGGACCGGTTGACCTCATATTTTTTTCCTACCAGGATCGCCCAGAAAAAGATCCTTTTTTTAATCCCCTTCAGTTTCAGGCCTGTGGCCATGATCTTTTCATAGACTTTTTCCAGCAATCTGGGAACAGTGGTGAAAATTTCAGGCTGCACTTCCCTGAGGTTTTCAGCAATGGTGTCCATGCTGACCGCATAATAGATGGAGACCCCCGCATTAATATAAACGTAGGTGATCATCCTTTCAAATATATGGTTCAGGGGAAGGAAGCTCAGGGCCTTGTCTTTATCATTAACCGGCAGGACCTTCATAGATTCCAGGACATTGCTCACGATGTTGTGGTGGCTGAGCATGACCCCTTTCGGGTTGCCGGTGGTGCCGGAGGTATAGAGGATCGTCGCCAGGTCATCGGGCCGGATGCTTTTTTTGATCGATTGGATCTTTTCCGCATCCTCCGGCCCGGCCATGCCGTACAGCTCGGAATAATTCCGCGCTCCTGGAACCACATCGAAGGTGAAGATTTCCAGGATTCCCGGAACCTTCGCCCTTACTTCCAATATTTGATAGAACAAGGGTTCATCTCCCAGGAACACATATTTGGCTCCGACCTCACCCAGGATAAATTCCAGCTCCAGGGGGTTGATGGTGGGATAGATAGGGACCAGGACTGCCCCTACCTGCTGGCAGGCCAGGTCGGTGATGATCCATTCCGGGCGGTTTTTTGAAATGAGGATGACCTTGTCCCTGCCCTCCAGGGAAAAATCGTGCCCACCGACCCCTAACCGGAGCAGGCCCGAACTGAGCTGGTCCACCTGGGCTTTCACTTCAGAGGTGGACCGTTTTTTCCAGACTCCGCCTTCCTTTGCGGAAAGCATATCGGATTTGGGATAATGTTCCAGCTGGTAATCCAGGAAGTCGAACAATCGGGAAGGAGGGGTCATCAGGTGCGCATTAGATTATGGGCATCGGGCTGTTCTTGGTCCCAGCAAAAAGCGTCACCTATAAATATAGGGAATCCCGGAAATTACCCTGCAGCAAATAGGACCTTAATTGCCTTGCGCAAGGGTTAACTCACCTTTTCCTGAAGATATTTGAGGTATTGTTTGTCGGTATTATTGAGGTTGGAGTCGAAGAACGTATTGCAGAAATGGCCCATCAGGAAAATGAACCAGGATCCGGTGAACCAGGCCTCCCACGGATAGGCATTCCCGTGGAGTTTGACATTGGAGATATAGTAATGGGTCCAGAGGATGGCCATGACGATCAAATAAAGGGCAAGATGGGCAAAAAACAGGGGCCTGGAAGGCGGCGTGTAGGGCAGGTCATTATAATCTTTCGTCATGAGATCGGCCTATTTTGAGCAGATCAAAGGTATCAAATTCCAACCAAAAAATGAAGGGAGCGACCGGTCGCATCACTGCCCGGGACTCATGCCGAAGGGGTTCCCATATAACGGTTTCCCACCCACACGAACCGCTTGTCGATGAATTCTGGATCGGTAATGCTTGCATTGCCCGAAGGGTTGCCCCCGGTCACGTGGAAATCCGAAAAAGCCGCGTGCTGGTTGATCCAGACGGGGCCGGTGAAATTGAAGGAAACGGGAGTGAACACCTCATTCATGGTTTCACCGATCGCCAGGATCGTGTCCAGGTCCCTGGAATAAGCTGCACAGGTAATTGCACCATGCCTTTCGGCCAGTTTGCGGGATAGATCGAGGGATTCGTCCGTATCCCGGGTCTTCACCACCAGGGCCACCGGACCGAACCATTCCTTTTCAAATAATTTCCGGTCCGTGGCCCCGACTTCCAAAACCACCAGGCTCAGGGTCCTGGCGTCGGGGAAATCCGGGTTTACAATCCGGATTTCCTCCGTGAGGGCTTTCCCTTCCTCCCTGGCCTTCTCTGCCCGGTCCACCGTAGCCTGGTTCTGAATGGCGCCGAGGGTGCCGGCCCCCATTTTGGGATGGAGCGCCAGGTCCTTCACGGCCTGGAGGAGCATGGTGAGGATTTCCTCATACCGGATCTGGCCCAGGGAGGAGGGGATTCCTGTTTCGGGGACAAAGATATTCTGGGGTGCCGTGCACATCTGGCCGGAATAGAGGCTCAGGGAGAATGCGAGATTCTGGAAGACCGGTGCCGGATCCTCCACGCTGTCCAGGATGACCGCGTTGACCCCGGCTTTTTCGGTAAAAGTAGTTTTCCCCGGAAGGGACTCCACATAGGCTCCGAAGGCGCTGCTCCCGGTAAAATCGATCAGCTTCACGTCCGGATGCTCGCAGAGGGATTTGGTGATGGGTTGGTCCCTAGTGTCCACGGCGAGTTGGCAGATATCGGGGTGGTGACCATGCTCAAGCAAGGTCTTTCGGATCTCTCGGACGACCAGGGCGATGGGCAGTACGGCAGTGGGATGGGGTTTCACGATAACCGGGTTGCCGGTGACTAGGCTGGCATAAAGCCCCGGAAGGGTATTCCAGACCGGGAAGGTGGAGCAGCCGATGGCCAGGCTGACTCCCCGGGGTACCGGTATGAAGGTTTTTTCCAGGCGGATGGAGGATTTCCCCATGGGCTTTTCCCAGGAAACCCGGGAAGGAAACATTCCGAGCTGGTGGTACCCCATGGCGATGGCCTCCAGGGCCCGGTCTGCAGCATGGGGGCCTGAGGCCTGGAAACTCATCAGGAAGGCCTGCCCCGTGGTATGCATGGTGGCATGGGCGATGAGGAAAAACAGGTCTTTCATCCGGTCTAGAGATTCCACCAGGAGGTCCGCCCTGTTGCGGAAGGAGGTTGATGCCCAGGCCGGCTGGGCTGCCTTTGCCCGGCTAACCAGCTTTTCGGGAGTGAAGGTGGGGTAGAGGATGCCCAGGGCTTTGCGGGTATAAGGGGAGGATTCCTCCCCGGAGCGGCCGTTTTCCTCCTCCTGCTGAAGCTCAAAGGGCCGGCCCAGCATTTGACCGAACTGGGCCTCCCCCAAAGCTGGAGCCTCTTCCCCATAGGCTTTGGGGTGCTCTGGGAAATGGGCGTAAAACCCCCGGTTCATACAGGCCCGGACCGCTTCTTCGATGAGGGGAAGGTGGGTGAGGTCAGACATGGCTTAGTTGTTTTCGGGGTCCCCGGTCCGGAGTGTACCATTTTCCTCAAATTCGATTTTACCGGCATTGTATGCCTGGTCCAGGACGGGTTTAAGGGGGTGGTCCCCCATATATTGGCTCAGTTCCTCGTACCGGTCCTTGTGGAGGTTCATCCAGTTGCGGAACTGCGCAGCGTTGGCTGCCGGTCCGAAGATCCATTGGTTATAGGCTTCGAACAAACCCTGGCGGGCCAGCTGTTGCTGGTAGCTGAACAGGGCGAAAGGAAATTGGTCGATGTACCGGGACTCCCAATCCAGCAGGAACCTGGTGCGGAGCATGATCAGGTTTTCGGTGGTGATGCCGGTGGCGATCACCCCGGCCTGCCGGGTCAGGATCTGGAGGAAGGCAGTCCGGAAATCCATTTCAGAAGCGGATTCCTCCCTGGTTTTAGGCGCAGGACCATCCAGCCCGCTGGTGAGCAGCTGGGGGTTGTCGAATAGTTTCTTATAAGAGGCCAGCAGGATCCCCCGCATTTCCGCGGTCCGCTGGCTGAAGCTTTCCAGGTTGATGAAGATTTCCCCGTAGATGATCGACCAGGTATTGTCCTTGCTGTAATAATACATCCGGGCCGCATTATAATAATTCCCGGCAAAGGAAGGGTCTACCATGATGCCGTTGACCCAGGTCCGGAGCGCATCCTGGTATTTTTTCTCCTTGTAGAGCAGGCTGCCCAGGTCATTGTTCAGCTCCCCGCTTTCCGGAAATTTTTTCAGGCCCTTCTCATAAACCCGGTTGGCCCCGTTATAGTCGTTGCGGGCCTGGTAGATATCCCCGGCGATCTGGTAGGTGAGCTCGTCGGCGTCGTCCCTTTCCAAAAGCTGGTGGATCAGGCTGAAGGCATGATCATAATCCTGCCGGAGGTATTCGGCATAGGCCAGTTCCTGGAGGTATTCCAGGTTGTTGGGATCGGCCTGTACCGCCTGGTTGAGGACCAGTACCGCATTGGAATAATCCCCTGTTTTAATGAAGGTCCGCGCCGTGTTGAACAGGTCGCTTCCAGGGGCCGGGCCGTCGGTTTGCCCCACGCCGCGCAGGAAGAATGCCCCGCACAACAGGAGGGTCGGAAGGACGGGGGTCAGGGCATTGGAAATGCGTGCAGCCATGGGTCCTGCGAATTTAATGAAAATCAGGCGGAACAGGGAGCTCAGCGGATCAGGTAAGTCAATAACCCGTCCCGCAGTTTGGGTTCGAACCAGGTGGATTTGGGAGGCATGATCTGTCCGGTATCCGCTACGGCGAAAAGCTGGGAGAGGGTGACGGGAAATAATGCAAAGGCGATTTTCATTTCACCCCGGTCCACCCTTTGGGAGAGTGCATCAAGGCCCCGGATCCCCCCCACGAAATCCACCCTGGGGTCCGTTCGCGCATCGCCGATTTCCAGGACTGGTTCCAGGATCTGGTCATGCAGTATGGTGATGTCCAGGACCCCGATTGGGGTTTCCTGCCAGATCCCTTCATGGGCCTGCAGGCAATACCAGGATCCTTCCAGGTACATCCCGAATTCATGAGGCTTTTGGGGACGGTAAGGCTCCGGGCCGGTTTTACGGATGTTGAATTGGGGGTAAATGCGGGAAAGGAAGGAGTCCTTGCTCAGTCCGTTGAGGTCCCGGACCAGGCGGTTATAATCCAGAATTCGAAGCTGGTTGGCAGGAAATATGGTCGTCAGGAAATAACAGGCCGGGTCCAGAGGACCGTTCAACTGGCCTTTTGTTTCCAGGTCCTTCCGGACCAGGAATGCGGAGGCCGCCCGGTGGTGGCCATCCGCAATATAGGTATTGGGGACCCGGGCGGCGAAAAGCTCCGTGATCTGGGTGATGGTGGGGCCTTCATCCACCACCCAGAGCCGGTGGCCGATCCCGTCGCTGGCCTTAAAATCATACGTCGGGGCATGGGCATCCTTCCATTGTTCCAACAACCTGGATATATCCTCCAGATCGGGCATGGCCAAAAATACATTGCCTGTCTGGGCCCCCGTGGACCGGATATGGTTGATCCGATCTAATTCCTTGTCCGGACGGGTCAGTTCGTGCTTTTTGATTTTTTCCTGTTCATAATCCTGGAGGGAGGACAGGGCACTTAGGCCCGTCTGGCTTTTGCCCTCCATGGTGAGCTCATAGATATAATAGCATTCCTGGTCCTCCAATTTTAAAATGCCGTCCCGTATGAACTGCCGCAGGTTTTCGGCAGCTTTCTCGTAAACCATGGGGCTGTGGGGATCCTTGGAATCCGGCAGGTCGATCTCGGCCTTGGAAATATGATAGAAGCTGCGGGGATTGCCTGCAGCTTCCTCCCGGGCCTCGGCTGAACTGAGCACATCATAGGGCCTGGAGGCCACTTCAGATGCAAGTTCCGCAGGAGGCCGGAGGGCCCGGAAAGGTTTGATCACTGCCATGGAAAGGGAGAATGCACGGGTCAAAAATAGGCCAGGTTGGGTAGAATCCGGAAAGTTCCGGGAGGATCAGCCCTTCTTGTTGGCGAAAAAACGCATGGATTCCACCAGGAATTCCACGCTGTCCAGGGGCATGGCGTTGTATAGCGATACCCGGAACCCACCGGTGGTCCGGTGTCCCTTGATGCCCGCGATGTCTTCGTTGCGGCAGAATTCCAGGAATTCATTTTCCAGGGCCGGTTCCTGGATCACGAAGCAGACATTCATCCTGCTGCGGTCTTCCCGGGCAACGGTTCCCCGGAACAGGGGGTTGGTGTCGATCTCCTGGTAGAGGAGATCGGATTTTTTCTGGTTGACCTTTTCGATCGCCGCGATACCGCCCTGCTGTTTCAGCCACCGGAGGGTGAGCATGGAGATGTAGATCGCGAAAACCGGAGGGGTGTTGAACAGGGACCCGTTTTCGATATGAACCTGGTAGTCCATCATGGATGGAATCTTGCGGCTGATCTTTCCCAGGATGCTTTTGCGCACCACTACCAGGGTCACCCCTGCCGGCCCCAGGTTTTTCTGGGCCCCCGCATAGATCAGGGAGAACTTGTTGAAATTCAGCTTGCGGCTGAAAATGTCGCTGCTCATATCGGCAATGACCGGGACTTTGGTCTCAGGAAATTTATGCCACTGGGTGCCGTAGATGGTGTTGTTGGTGGTGATATGGAAATACCTGGACTTGGCAGGTATGTTGAATTTTTTGGGGATCTGGGAATAATGAACCTCCTTGGAACTGCAGACGACATCCACCGGCCCGAAAAACCTGGCTTCCTTGATGGCTTTGGAGGACCAGATACCGGTGTCGGCATAAGCAGCGGGCATGTTGCGGTCCAAAAGATTATAGGGAACCTGCATGAACTGGGTGCTGGCCCCTCCATGAAGTAAAAGAACTTCAAAATCATCTTCCAGCTGGAGCAATTGTTTTACGGATGCCCTGGTTTCATCCAGGATCTTGCGGAACTGGTCGCTTCGGTGGGAGATCTCCAGAATGGACATGCCGTTGCCGTCCAGGTCAATGACCGCCTTGCTCGCCTTGTACAGCACCTCATTCGGCAAAATGGAAGGCCCTGAATTGAAATTATGGACTTTCATTATGAATGGCTTTAATAGGATGCAACAGAATCACAAGGATAGTGCCCCGGTGGGGGTGCCCGTTTGATGAGGCAAACAATGGTCCCAGATAATGGGCCGGCGTGAAAATCAAATGTAATATAGTTTCGCTTCTTTTAGCCTTGTCCAGTTGA
>DATKSX010000177.1:0-3855 GCA_035531415.1 Chitinophagaceae bacterium | reverse complement strand
CTGGACCGGGTCGGATCCAAAGGGGTTCTTGTGGATCGATGCCGATGTAGTGAAGCTGTCTCCCTGGTCCAAAAAAAGGGTGATTGATCCCGATTGCGCAGCAACGGCTTTCTGGAAAGCAGCCAACCGAAATCCCGGATGGGCATTCTGGTATATTTTAAGTTGTTTGAAATTCTTTTCCACGGGTTCAAAGGCGTAGATTCTGGCCTTCGGAAACCGGGAAAGAAGGTAGAAGGAAAAATATCCCACGTTGGCCCCGATATCCAGGACAACCGGGTCAGATGGGAATAATCCCCCGGGAAACCCTTTGAGGTATCCTTCGTCCAGGAAAGATTCCTTAAAGGTATGGAGGAGCCTCAGAGGCACTTCCAGGCGGATCCCCTGGCCGCAGCGGAAGGTAAAAGATGCCTTCCGTTTTCCCCTCAGCTTGAACATAAGGTATCCGGGCCAGTTGCGGATGTTGCGGACCAGGGAAAAAATGCGCATGAGTTTATTTTTTCCAATATAATGCATTCTCCTTTTGCTGAATTCTGGTCTGGCCCCAATGGCTTAATTTTATCCGATGAAAATGCGGGTTGTTGTCCTGGGAATCCTCACCCTGGGTGCATGTGAAAAGGCCATAACGATTCATTTGCCCCCCACATCCCCGGAGCTGGTCGTGGAAGGATATATTTATGTAGGGAAGCCGCCAGTAGTCATCCTGACTCATACCATCGGTTATTTTTCCCGGGTCAATCCGGGTATCGTGGACAGTTCCTTCGTGCATGGTGCCGTTATTACCGTTTCAGATGGGCCTCAGGTTCAGACCCTGAGAGAATACGTTGTAGATACAACTGGTGGCAATAAGGTCTTCTTTTATTCTTCCGACACCAACAAGCTTTCCCAGGTTTTCCAGGGCACCCAGGGCCATACCTATTCCCTCCGGATCCAGGCCGAAAGCAAAATCTGGACTGCGACCACCACCATTCCCCAAGGTGGCGACTCTCTGGATTCCCTTTGGGTGGTCTATCCCCAGGCCAGGGATGACAGTGGGAAAGCGGTCCTCATGGGGCAAATCATCGATCCTCCCCAACCTGGAAACTATATCCGGTATTTCACCAGGACCAATTCCGGGCCCTTTCTTCCGGGGATCAACAGCGCCTATGATGACCAGCTGACCAACGGGACAACCTATTCCACCACGATTCAGCCCGGATTCGACAAAAGCAATCCCCTGGATTCAAGCGCAAAAGGCCTCTTCAACCGGGGAGATACGGTGACCGTGGAGCTCTGCAATATTGACCAGGGCACTTTCCAGTTCTGGCGGACCTATGATTATTCCTATGCCAATACAGGAAATCCTTTTTCCTCTCCGATCCTTGTTCTGGGCAATATTTCCGGGGCCCAGGGTTACTGGGGAGGATACGAACAGCAGTTTAAAACCATCATTATACATTAGTATCTTTGCAGGTTAAAATCGGTCCATGGACCAGGCATCCGTCCCAGAAAAAGTATCCGTGCTGATTATCGGATCCGGTCCTGCCGGTTATTCTGCGGCAATATATGCTGCCAGGGCCAACCTGAAACCTCTTTTGTATCAGGGTACTCAGCCCGGGGGACAGCTCACCATTACCACGGACGTGGAAAATTACCCGGGGTATCCCGAGGGAATCCAGGGACCGGACATGATGGTGGATTTTGAGCGTCAGGCAGCCCGGATGGGTGCCGAGATCCGGTTTGGCATGGCCGCAGAGGTGGATTTCACCGGGCCTCTTCACCGGGTCATCATGGACGATGGGAGGGAAATCCATTCCGATGCCGTGATCATCGCGACCGGGGCCTCTGCAAAATGGCTGGGAATCCCTTCGGAGCAACGCCTCAATGGTTACGGGGTCAGTGCCTGTGCAGTCTGCGATGGATTTTTCTTCCGGGGCAAAGAAGTAGCGATCGTGGGAGGTGGGGATACGGCCTGCGAGGAGGCCCTGTACCTGTCCAAACTTTGTACCCGGGTACATATGCTGGTGCGCCGCAGCGAAATGCGGGCATCCCGGGTGATGCAGGACCGGGTCCTGGTCACTGCCAACATTTCCATATACTGGAATTCTGAAACCCTTGAGGCGGTGGGGGAGAGTAAGGTGGAAGGGGTCCGGTTCCGCAACACCCAGACGGGGGAAATCACCCTGATCCCGGTATCGGCCCTGTTCATTGCAATTGGCCATCAGCCGAATTCAGATATTTTCAAGGGTTGGCTGGATATGGATGTTCAGGGTTATATCAAGACCGTTCCGGGAACGACCCAGACGGGCCGACCGGGGATTTTTGCCTGCGGGGATGTCCAGGATAAGGTTTACCGGCAGGCGGTTACCGCGGCGGGCACGGGTTGCATGGCCGCGCTGGACGCGGAACGGTGGCTCACCCATCAGGGACTGCACTGACTCCTTCTCCAAGCCCACTTCGATTTTTCAATAGGTATTAATCGCCATGATCACGGTTTCCCTGGAAAAGATGCGTTTTTACTCCCATCAGGGTTTGCATCCGGAGGAAAGGATTACCGGAAATTCTTTTGAGGTTTCCGTTCAGGCAGAATGGGAGGGGCCTGAAGAACCCGGAAATATTCTATCCACCGTGGATTATGAAAAAGTCTATGAACTCGTGGAAAAGGTCATGTCCGGCTCCCAAATGCTGTTGGAGGAAATGGCCCACCAGATTTCAGTTTCCCTCAGACAAAATTTCCCCCGCATCTCCGGATCCGAGATCCGGGTTTGCAAATTGAATCCACCCCTTTCCGGACAGGCAGCCCAGGCCTGCATTACCATTCGAAAAAAATACTGAGTTAGCTATTATAATTTTATTATATTTACTTTTATTATAAACAGCCTTTCCTATGAATTTCAGTAAGTTGCTGCTCCTGGCCGGGTGCAGCCTCTTTTCCTTTTCATCCTTTGGGCAAACTGCTGACCAGGATGTCAGCGCGGGCCTCCAGCTGGAAAAGGATATGAATGAACAGGCGGCACTGGAAAAGTACAAGCAAGCCCTCAGCATTCAACCGGAAAATCTGGTCGCCCTTTCCCGGGCCAGCATCATGTGTTCCCGGATTGGTAACCGGATGGACGATAAGTCCAAAAAAGTAGCCTATTTCCAGACCGCAAAGATTTATGCAGACGGGGCCTTAAAGGTCGCTCCCATGAATTCGGACGCCAACCTGGCCGAAGCGGTTGCCCTGGGAAGGATGGCCCTGATCTCCGGAGCCAAGCAAAAAGTCGCCGCCCTCAATTACATCAAGCACTATACCGAACTGGCCATCAAGTATGACCCCACCAGCGCCGAGGCCTGGTTCCTGTTGGGAAAATGGAATTACGAAGTGGACAACCTCAATTTTTTCGAACGTGCTGCAGCCAATATACTGTTTGGCGGGGTGCCCAAGGCAAGCCTCAAGGATGCGATCACTTTTTACGAGAAGAGCCGGAGCCTGGATCCCGGCTTTATTGAAAATTACATGGAACTGGCCAAAGCTTATCATAAGAACAACGAAGACGCCAAAGCGATCGATGCTCTTAAAAAAGCGATTGCCCTACACGGAACCATGCAGGACGACCCGGATTATCAGGACCAGTGCCGCAAGATGCTGGCCGATCTCCAATGATCAAAGGCAGTTTCCTTCGGCCGCCCTTAATTCCCTGAATATATTTTCGGAATGAAAATGCCGGAAAGGTCCTCAAGCAGACCCCTGTCTGAGGCAAATTTTGGCCTAATGGCCAAAATCGCCGCCAAGGCCGCCGGGCAGAATTTCGGTCAATTTATGGTATTATTGTGGGCCTGATCCGAGATGCCCACCCCCACCCAGATACAACCGGTATATTCCATTGCGGATGATGG
>DATKSX010000176.1:0-2708 GCA_035531415.1 Chitinophagaceae bacterium | reverse complement strand
TGGAAAACCAGGCCGGAAACGATCCCGCTTTTAACCTGCTGGCAGACCGGGCGATCCCGGATTTCCTGAACCAGACCATTCCGGTCAGTGAAAAATACACTGAATCCGAGATCAATGCCATCGTGCATAAATTCATGTCCCAGAATGGAGTGGATGGGCATTACGAGTTTGGGATCGGAACCAATATCGGGTTCACCACCGAATTCCCCATCCAGTCCCCCCAGTTTCTGGCCGCCCTGGACCAATCCTATAAGGACACCCTGCATACCCGCAGGTGCATCTTCGCGCTTTCCAATTTCGGAATCGCCGTACCGGCCTCCCAAACCTTCTGGCTGATTGTAAAGGAGCCCCGGAATTTTGTCATCCGGTCGCTGGGGATGATGATTTCAGGCTCCATGTTGTTTACCCTGATCCTGATCACGGCCTTCGCACTCACGGTTTCCACCATGCTGCGCCAGAAAAAGATTTCCGAAATCAAATCGGATTTCATCAACAACATGACCCATGAACTGAAAACACCGCTTGCCACGATTTCCCTGGCGGTGGATGCCATAGTCAATGAAAAGGTCATGGCCAGCCAGGACAAAATCAAATATTTCACGGGGATCATCAAGGAGGAGAACCGAAGGATGCATTCCCAGGTGGAAAATATCCTTCAGTCCGCCCTGCTGGAGAAAAAGGAAATCAAGCTCAATATCGAAGAAGTCGACCTCCACCAGGCCGTCCGCAAGTCGATCGCCAATTTCCAGCTTCAGCTCCAGCACAAGCACGCGGAGCTGGAAACCCGGTTTTCCGCGGAGCACACGATGATCCATGCCGACCAGGGTCACCTGGGCAACGTGATCTCAAACCTGTTGGACAACGCCATCAAATATTCCCGGGAAAAGCCCCAGATCACCATCTCTACGGAAAATGTCCCCGGGGGGATCCTGCTCAGCATTGCCGACAACGGGATCGGAATGAGTAAGGAAACCCAGGCAAAGATTTTCGAGAAATTCTACCGGGCCCATACCGGCAACCTGCATAATGTGAAGGGATTTGGCCTGGGGCTGGCCTATGTCAAGGCCATCATGGACGCCCATCATGGTAAGGTTTCAGTGGAAAGCCGGCCTGCAGCCGGGAGCAAGTTCACCCTGGAGTTCCGCCAGGAATCCCGCTGATTTCCGCCAGACCGCAGGAAACGGCTGCGACCGTGAGCCGGTAGGGCAGGCCCAGCCGGAGGGCGTAGTTCTCCGCCTCATGACCCGCCGGGAATCCAAAGCAGACCGGGTAATCATATTCCCGCACCGTGTCCAGGATGATATCGTAAGGCTCGTGGCCGAAGGGTACATCGTTGGGGTCTTCCCGGGTCCGGGTCATTCCTCCCACAACCAGGCCGGAAAGATGGGCCAGTTTTCCACTTCTTTTCAGGGTATACATCATCCGGTCGATATTGTAGAGGTATTCATCCACATCTTCCAGGAAGAGGATTTTTCCGTAAGTCTCCAGTTCGGAAGCCGATCCGGTCACCGAAACCACCAGGGAAAGATTTCCCCCCACCAGCAGGCCTGCCGAAGACCCGGGCCGGTTCAGCGGATGGGCAGGAAAGCTGTAGGAAAGAGGGTCTCCGCAAAGGGCCTGCTGGACGGTGATCGCGGAAAGGTCCGTGGTGCTGTATTTCAGATCGATGCACATCTCGGCATGCACCGTCGGGATATGCATCTGGGTTTGGACATGGCAGTGGAGTACGGTGATGTCGCTGTACCCGATCAGCCATTTCGGCCTCAGGTAGAACCGGTTGAAATTCACCCGGTCGATGATGCGGACGGTGCCGTAGCCGCCGCGGGCGAATAAGATGGCCCGGACCTGGTCATCATCCAGCAGGTCCTGGAGGTCGGATGCCCGAAGGGCATCATCTCCGGCAAATGTGTTGTCCTGGGCATCGATGGTTTTGCCAATCCGGACCTGGTATCCCCAGCGGATGAGGGCGTCCACCGCGGGCTGGATGTCGGGAAGGCACATATATCCCGCGGGGCAGGTGATCCCTACCGTGTCACCAGTCTTGAGGAAAGGAGGAATGGGAGACATGGGGATCAGGTGAGTTCTTTCAACAGGGTCTTGCCCCCGCCCACATTCAGGTGATGGGGCACCCCGATCTTCAGGGGGAAATTTTCGAGCTGGTGGCCTGAGGGAAATCCGAAGGCCACCGGGTAACCGTAACCTTTCACCAGTTCCCGGATCAACTCATGTTCGGTCATTCCGAACGGGGTGTCGGTATCCCTGAAATCGGTGAAGCTGCCCACCACCATCCCCGCCAGGGGTTCCAGCCAGCCCGACCTCCTGAGGTTCTGCATCATCCGATCCACCACATAGCGATACTCCCCGGTATCCTCCAGCAGCAGGATCTTTCCCCGGGTGTCCGGACGGGAGGAAGTGCCGCTGAGGTTGACCAGCAGGGAAAGGTTTCCCCCGACCAGGATTCCGGTACCTAGGCCGGCAATGTCCAGGGGGTTGGGATCCACTTCATAGGAGGCCGGGGTGCCGGTGAGCAATTCGCGCAGTTTCCGGATCTGCTGGGCTCCCTCCGTTTCCGGGGTGATGGCGCTGCACATGGGGGAATGGATGCCGGCAATTCCCAGGGTGGTGTATACATGGGTGAGCAGGGTGGTGATGTCGCTGTAACCGGCAAGCCATTTGGGCTGGTCGTTGAACCGCTTCAGGTCGAGATC
>DATKSX010000175.1:0-2431 GCA_035531415.1 Chitinophagaceae bacterium | reverse complement strand
AGCTGGGAGGCAGTAATGGCCTTGATCGCCCCCATGGTATTGCGTTCAATACAGGGTATCTGAACGAGGCCCCGGATGGGATCGCAGGTCAGGCCAAGATGATGCTCCATGGCGATCTCGGCTGCCATCAGGACCTGGCGGGTGCTTCCACCCATGCATTCGGTCAGGCCCGCTGCAGCCATCGCAGAAGATACCCCGATTTCGGCCTGGCAGCCGCCCATGGCAGCGGAAATGGTGGATCCTTTCTTGAAAATGGATCCAATCTCCGAAGCAACCAATAGGAAACGAATCACCTGATCCGGCTGGTCCCCGTTGCAGAACAAAACGAAATATTGCAATACGGCCGGGACCACTCCTGCCGCACCATTGGTTGGAGCGGTAACCACCCTGCCGAAGGAAGCATTTTCCTCATTCACGGAAAGTGCAAAACAGCTCACCCAGTCCAGGATATAATTGAAAGAAGGATTGCCCGCCCTCACCGCCGCAGTCCAGCTTTCATAATCATGGTACGGCCGGCCGGCGAGCAATTTTTTGTTGAGCAGGGCAGCCCTCCTCGCAACTTTAAGGCCGCCGGGAAGTTCTCCCTGAACATTGCAGCCCCGGTACATGCAATGGCGCATCACCTCCCAGATCCGCATCAACCCTTCCCGGGTCTGCTTTTCCGGCCGCCAGCAATTTTCGTTTTCCATCACGATCTCCGAAATGCTCATCCCGGTTTTGATGCACCAATGAAGCAGATCTCCTGCGGTATCCACCGGAAATTGAAGGTTGACCCTTGTCGCGTTTCTGCCCTGCTGCCCTTCCCTGACGACAAATCCTCCGCCGATGGAATAAAAAGTGGCTTCATGGGAAGATCCGGGCAATGAAACCGAAAAACGCATCCCGTTGGGGTGGAAGGGAAGGCTCTCGGTGGAATGGAATTCAATATCCCGGGCCGGATCGAAAGGGACCGGTTTGATCCCTCCCAGATTCAGCAGAGACCGGTCGGCGATTTCCCGGATCAGGTCCCCGATCCGGTCTACCTCAATGGTCACGGGATCCCAACCGGAAAGCCCCAGTTGAACGGCAATATCGGTTCCATGGCCCCTGCCGGTTTTGGCAAGCGAGCCGAAAAGGGAAACCCGGATGGACTGCACCTGGTCCAACAATCCCTGTTCCTTCAGTTCCTGGAGGAAAAACAGGGCAGACCTCCAGGGTCCCAGGGTGTGGGAACTGGAAGGTCCAACCCCGATCTTGAACATGTCGAATACCGATATCTGCTCTTCAGCCAAAGTCTTCCGGATTATGAGGAACTGCCAAATTTACTGAATAATACCTGCAGGGGGACCACCAGGACTGCCTTCGCCCGATGGTACGGGTGAAAAGGCAAATTTCTTTAGCGGGATGGGGATCAGGAAAGGGTCGGACCGGCGCTCCGGTTCACGGCTCCATTCCTGGAATAATACCTTGAAGCCAGCCAGGAGACCGGCATGCCCACCAGGGCCATCAGGATCAGCGCGGCGATGATTGCCTGTTCCAAATGGAACGATCCCCTGGGCTCCCGGGAAAGCGGGAGCACCACCAGGTTCATCACCAGCCAGATGAACAGACCATAGCCGATTGCGGAAATGAAGGGTTTTATCCTTTGCAGACGGATCCGGGGATAGACCAGGAAATAGAAAATGGTAAATAAAAAAGCAATCAGGAAATGAAAACCCACCCCGAGCAGGGCGAGCGGGAAGCCTCCTGAAAAAGCAGCAGTTCCAAAAACACCGCTTGAAATATATTGGAACGTGGAATTGAAATCCAGGTGGCCAGTATAGGCATAATACATGACCACCGCCGCAACCCCGTCCAGGGATCCCGCGACGAGCCCCGCAACTCCAATGGCTTTCCACCAGGAGACCTTCTTCTTGAAAGGGGATTGGGCCATGCCCGGTTGGAATTTATCCGTCCAAATTACAATATCCCGGATTCCCTGGATGCTTAATCGGGCCCAGAAAACCGGAAATACTTTGCCCGGGATCAGGAAAATAAATCAGGCCCCTGACGGGGCCTGATCATGAAGATTAATCAGGGCTGCTATTTTTTTACCCGGAACTGGAAAATCCCAGGGTCAAATGCCTACCCCGAAGGGTAGCTTTTCATAGGAAACGGCAGCAGCAGGATTAACCCATCAATGATTCCGGATCTGCCTGCTGATCCTGTTTTCCTGTTGGTTCAGGGTCCGTCTTTCCTGGCGGGTGATATGGCCATGATCCTGGGACGCCATCATTCTTTCTTCCCTGCGGACCTGGTGGTCTTCCCGACTGATGCGGTTTGCCTCTTTTTGGCCCATCTTTCGGTCTTCAACCTTATCGTCTACCCTCTTGTCCTGGCGATTCAGCCGGTGATTGACCTCAACCCGGCGGGGATGCCTCGGAACATGGATCGGTTGGGCAAAGGAAACCGT
>DATKSX010000174.1:0-3537 GCA_035531415.1 Chitinophagaceae bacterium | reverse complement strand
ATCAATATCCTTTCGGATCCGGAAGGTGGTCAGGCCGGTGGACCTTTCACCATTGATGATGGCCCAGTGGATGGGGGCTGCTCCCCGGTAATCCGGGAGCAGGGAGGCGTGGAGGTTCACCGTGCCCAGAGGGGGCATGCTCCAAACGATTTCCGGAAGCATCCGGAAGGCCACCACGACCTGCAGGTCGCACCGGAGCCGGGCCAGTTCTTCCAGGAAGGCCGGATCCCGGAGTTTTTCAGGCTGCAGCACTTTCAGGCCCCTGGTCTCGGCAAATTGTTTTACGGGAGTCTGGCGCAGGCGCATACCCCTGCCTGAAGGTTTATCCGGGGCGGTCACTACCGCGGACACAGGGTAACTCTTTTCGAGAATTTTTTCCAGGCAAGGCACCGCGAACCCGGAGGATCCCATGAATACCAGGCGTAGCTTCCCCTCCATGCGGTAAAATTACATCGGATACATCAGGTATTTGCGGCGCAGGGCCCGGAATCGCTCCAGATCAGGGGCCCAGCTTTCCCGGATTTTTTTTTCCGGCCAGCCGGCCAGGATCTGGATCTTCAGGGTACTGTCCCCTGCGAGTTTGTTGAAATAGGGTTTGAAGAATTTTGCCTTATCTGGGCAAAGCCGGTATGCCTGCAGGAGCCACCGGAGCGAGAAATGGCCTCTCAGGATGGCCCGGACCCGGGCAGGAGGGGCCCACAGGTTCTCTCCGTAACAGGTGTCGTCCGGGTAGGGGGGATCCGTTGCCCCCGGGACGCTTCTGGGGATGAAGGAATATAACCGGTGAGGAAAATCGGGCTCCCCGAAACAACTGAAAGGATGGGAGGTTCCCCTGCCCACGCTCACGGAAGTCCCTTCAAAAAGACAAAGGGAGGGGTAGAGATAAACCGAAGCCATATCGGGAAGGTTGGGAGAGGGCCGGGTCGGGAGGATATAAATGCTGTGATGGGTATAATTCAGGCAGCGGATCACCCGGAGGTTACAATGAAGGCCTCCCGCCAGCCAGCCTTTCTGATTGAGCATGGTGGCGTATTCCCCGATCGTCATGCCATAGCAGATGGGGATCCGTTGCAGGCCTACAAAGGATCTGAACCCGCTGTCCAGGACCGGACCGTCCACGATGGATCCGTTGGGATTGGGACGATCCAGGATGATCAGGGGTTTTTGATACCGGGCTGCAGCTTCCATGAAACGCTGCATGGAGGATATGTAGGTGTAAAACCGCACTCCGACATCCTGGATGTCGTAGACCATGAGGTCCACATCGCTCAGGTCAGCGGCTGAGGGAGTGGTATGGGGACCATACAAGGAAATCACGGGAATTCCGGTGGCCGGATCAATACTGTTTTCCACAGTGGCCCCGGCATCGGCAATTCCCCGGAATCCATGCTCCGGGCTGAACACCTTCTCGACATGCACTCCCAGCGACAGCAGGGTGTCCAGCAGGTTGGAGCTGCCCACCAGGGAGGTCGCATTGATGAGCAGGGCCACTCTTTTGCCCTGCAACAGGGAAAGGTAGGCCTCGATTCGGGAGGCACCCGTCCGGATCTCCAGCTGTGGACCAGGGCTGGGCAGCACAGTCCCGGAAACCGCGGAAAGAAGCATTAACCCCAGGCAGGCGGTTATTCCGGATCGGATCATGGATCGAAAATAGGCATTTATAACCTGCGGGTATCCATCCGTGGGTAGGAGGGATTAGTTATGTTTACATCCAACTTACCATCCATGTCTAATAGTCCAAGAGTAGAATCCGGAACCAAGGTCCGGGTGCATTATACCGGCCGGTTCGTGAACGGGGAGACCTTCGACAGTTCCCGGGAAAGAGATCCTCTGGAATTTACGGTAGGGGAGGGCACGGTGATCCCCGGATTCGAAGATGCCCTGATCCACATGCACCCGGGAGAGCATAAGACGGTCCAGATTTCTCCGGAAATGGCCTATGGTCCTTACCAGGAAGAGCTTCTGTTGGTTTTTCCGGCAAGCCGGTTTCCTCCCGGAACTCCGCCCGTCCCTGGGCTGGAATTCCAGCTCCAGGGAGAGGATGGCCAGACCCTCAGGGTCACGGTGAAGGAGGTCAGACCCGATGAGGTAATCCTGGACGCGAACCATCCCCTGGCGGGAAAGGACCTGATCTTCGACCTGGAATTAATGGCCCTGGATGATTTGACCCAGACCGGTTCCGGTAATTCGGTCTCTCCGGAAGGACCGGACCAACCCTCCATCCCTTAAATTGCAGGAAGAATCCCAGAATGATGTTGCGCCGGATTTTTTCCTTTTTGTTTCTCCTGGGAGCGGCCGGAGGGCAGGCCTCAGGACAAAAGTTCCTCAACGGTCATGTCCTGGATTCGGCCAGCGGGGCCCCCCTCCGGGCAGTCGAAGTATTCAACCGGTCTTCCAACGCTTTTACTACCACCGATGACCAGGGGTATTTCAATGTACCTGCCGGGGCCGGAGATCAGCTTCAGTTTTCCCTGCTGGGTTACCGGTCCGGAACCCTCTTGGTGGGCCGGGGAGGATCCTCCCGTTTGGAGATCCGGCTTGCTCCGCTTCATGTGTCCCTGCGAAGCGTGAGCATCCGGGGCAGGGCCGGAAATTACCAGAGCGATTCAGCGGAGCGGTTCCAGGATTTTGCCCCTGCACTGAGCCAGCGGGAGGGCAGGATCACGACCTTTCCGGAACTTACCCCGCTCCAATCCATGCAAAACACCATTCAGCCAAACGGGCCTCCGGGATTCACCAATATCGACGTTCCCATCCTGAGCCTCAACCTGGATGCGGTCTTCGACCACCTGAGCCCGAAACGCAGGAGGCTCTGGAAATTTCAGCGGGATTTTTATTCCAATGAACAGCGGGCCTATGTCCGCTCCCGGGTGACGGAGGAACTGGTCCACCGGCTCACGGGTCTTAACGGGGATTCCCTCACCCTGTTTATCGGGAGATACACTCCGGTTTATTCCTTCGTTCGCCGGGCGACCGATTATGAACTGGACGAGGATATCCGCCAAAAGGTGGGTGCGTTCCGCAAAGGGAAACCCGGTTCCACCCGGTCCAAATGATGTACTTTGATTTTAATCCCCCCCACATGATTTCATTCGATGATTATGATTTTACGGTTGTGGACCGTTTCCTGCGTTATGCCCGGATGGACACCCAGTCCGATCCAGGCTCAGTCACCATTCCTTCCACCATGAAACAAAAGGAACTGGGCGCCTTAATAACGGATGAACTGCAGCAATTGGGGCTCCAGGATGCACACCTGGATGCGTACGGCTATGTTTATGCTACCCTGGAAGGGAACATTTCAGGTGCCCCGGTGATCTGCTTCTGTGCTCATATGGATACTTCCCCGGATTGCAGCGGGGCAGGCGTTAACCCTGTTTTGCACCATAATTACCAGGGAGAGGACCTGATCCTCCCGGATAATCCTGCCGAGATCCTGAGGCTCACCGACCAACCTGGACTCCGGCTTCAGATGGGCAATGATATTATCACGGCGGGAGGCAATACCCTGCTTGGAGCAGACAATAAAGCGGGCCT
>DATKSX010000173.1:0-7720 GCA_035531415.1 Chitinophagaceae bacterium | reverse complement strand
CTGATCAGGGAAACCAGTCGGGGAGGAATGCCCCCGGCGAGGAACAGGCCTCCGGAAGCCTTGTATTTGAGCACCAGGCTGGTGGATTCTTCGGCCATGAAACGGACGAAATGCCGGAGTGCTTCCTGACAAATCGGGGCGGCACCGCTCAGTCCGTTTTGGGTGATTGCGGCTCCTGCATCCTCCCGGTCTACCTGGGGTGCGAGCCAGGCTGGTTCTTCCATATGCAGCTCCTCCCGGAGGAACCGGTAGATATTGGTCAGTCCCGGACCAGAAATCAGTCTTTCCCAACTCACCACGCCGAACTTTGCGGCCAGCCACTGGTATAGCTCCACATCCATGCTGCTGCGTGGGAAAAATTCGCTGTGCCCTCCTTCGGTGGGAATTGGAAGGTATCCTTTCCCGGTCCAGAACAAGCCTCCCTCCCCCAGGCCGGTCCCCGGAGCCAAGACTGCACCGCAACCTGGCAGGGGGGTTTCGGGTTTATGAATCGGGAGCAGCTCTGCAGGCTGCAGGCCGGCCAACCCATAGGAGGTGGCCTCCAGGTCATTGATCAATCCCACGTCCCGGATCCCGGTCTCTTGTGCGATTTGGCCGCTGTCCAGGGTCCAGGCCAGGTTTGTGGTCTGGACTTTTCCCCCGAGAACTGGACCTGCAATCCCCAGGCAGATCCGGTCGATCGTCCCGGAAGGGGCCCCGGAAAGGAATGCCCGAATGATGGCTTCAAAACTGGGATAATCCCGGGAGGCAAACCGCTGCTCCCGGACCAGGTCCATACCCCTTGAAGTGGCATGGTACACGGCCAGGTTCGTCTTGGTTCCCCCGATATCACCGGCCACGATGGTGATATCGTCCTGAGGTCCATGGGGGGAGCGTTTGAATTCCAGCGGAATGCCTGGGTAACGGACGGTTGGTTCAACCATAAAGACTTCTTTGGGCAAAAATAAGGCCCCGGCCTTTCCGTCATTCCTTTTTTCCATTGGTGGAGAATATCTTTTGAAATAGTTGATAATTCCCTAATTTCATTTTTGTAACCCATCTTTCCAACCATATCTCAATCTTATGCAGCATTTCACCCAGAAAAAATGGATTGCCGGGGTCCTGATCACCGGCATTTTCCTGATGGCCTGTTTCGCATTCAGACAACAACCGGGCACTCCTCCCCACCGCGAGGCCCCCAAGAACCTGAAGATTCTTCCCAAGAATATTGATCATATGGCCCTCATCCATATCATGGATGGATATTGCGAGGCCCTTGGATATAAATGCATCAATTGCCATGCTCCCTCCGCTTCTGGCCATGGAATGGATTTCGCCTCGGACGCCAAGCCTGAAAAGAATACCGCACGAAAGATGATGCATATGGTGGAAAAGCTGAACAGGAAGTACTTCAAGGTGAAAGGCAATTTCGCCGACAACTTCAACAATGTCAAATATGAGGTGAGCTGTTACACCTGTCATCACGGCAGCCATAAGCCGGCCATGGTGGCTCCCACCCCATCCCGTCCCGCAGGCAATCCGCCTCCGCCTCCCCTGCCCCCTGAAAAAAATTGAGTCCGGTTTCTGCCGGGGTTTTCCGGTCCGGTCCCCGGAGGGGAAAGTTGCGCCAGGCCCATCGGACTTATGGCCCTTCACATACCGTCATGGGCCTGGAGGGGATTCCGCCGGTACCCTTCCTGCGGGAATAAATCCCGGGCAAATCCACAAAAAAATAGCGCCGGTAGCCTAAGCCATCCGGCGCCTGCCAGCCACACAAAAAACCGTTGAATTCTTTTCAATTATTGCGATGCACGCTTCAGCACCATGGTCCGGGACGTGCCATCCTGCCGCTGATTGGTCAGCAAAATGGAATCCCCTTCATATTTGCCCAGGTGGTGGATCAGGTTTCCGTTGAAGTCCAGGTCGAAGAACAGGGAATCCTGGTTGACCCTGCCGTTTTCCAGCTGGATCGGATCCCCTCCCTGGGGAGCATCCAGGGTTCCGGTAAGGCTGTCTCCTGCGGTCTTCATGTGGAAGTTGAGGGTAAAATCCCCGTTCTGTCCATGAATGGTGGCGGTCCAATTCCCCGCGATGCCCTGGGCGATCGCGGCGCTTCCCAGGCCAAGGGAGAGCAGGGCGGTTAAAAAGAGCTTCTGGATCATATGATGGTATTTGGTTTAAGCTGAAAGGTAATCAATAGCTCATCATCTGGTTGGCATTCTGCATCCCCTCTCCCTGGGATTTAAGGTCTTTGCGTTTGAACAGGGTGAAATCATATTTTCCGAAACGGTAGCTTACGTTAAGGCGGATCATTTGCGGGTCGGTCAGCCGGGTATAATCCTGGGAGAAAAGGCTGCTGAAAGAATACTGGTCAAATTTCCGGGTGCGGAATATATCATTGAAGCTCAGGGTGGCCGTAAGGGATTTATCCTTCAGGAAGGTCTTCTGCAGGGCCAGGTCGGTTTCCCAGTTGGCTTGGAGGTAACCCTGGGAGGCGCTTTGGGCCTGCATACCGGGTCCTCCGCCTCCGGGTCCGGTCTGGGTGCTCACGGGAAGGTTGGTCCTGGATTGGTAAACCCCGGAAAGCTGGAGGCTGAATCCGGCGGGAAATTTGAAATTGTTGTTCAGTTTTGCGAATCCGCTGACCTGGTTATTGTTATACCCGATGGAATCCTGGGTCCCGGTGTTGATGTCGGAACTGTAAATGTTCACATTCAGAGAGGCGTCCCACCATTTGGCCGGGAAAAGCTGCAGGGTGATTTCGGTACCATAGGAATTGCTGGAGTTGGCATTGATGAAGGTGTTGATCAGGACCTCCTGGTTGTTGATCGGGTCCAGGGCAGTCTCCAGGAACCGGGTGATCAGGTGGTTGGTGTTCTTCCAGTAAAGGGAAGCCAGGATATTATTGCCCCCCTTAAAAGTCTTGGAATAGGAAAATTCGAAGGAGTTGGTAAACTCCGGCAACAAACCGGGGTTCCCCCGGGAAATATTCAGGTTATCGGAATAGTCCGTATAGGGCATCAGCTGGAAGAAATTCGGGCGGTTGACCCTGCGGGAATAGCTCAGCTGAAGCTGTTGGTTGCCGGAGAGTTCCTGACCCAGGAAAACGGAGGGAAAAAGGCTTACCGGGTAATGATTGGAAAATAGCTGCCCGGTATTGGTCAATTGGCCGTTGTAACTGGAACTTTCCGCCCTCAGGCCGGCCTCGTAGCTGAACTTCCGGATGGTGCTTGAAAAATCCACATAGGCCGCATAGACCGAGCTGGTGCTCTTATAGTCATCAATGGTGGCAGGAATCTGCTGATACTGCCCCAGGGAATCCATAAGGAAATTGCTGCTGTTGTTTGTGTTGCTGTTGGAAGCGGCCCGGATTCCTGCTTCCAGTTTGCTTTTCTTATTATTAATGGGCAGCGTGTAATCGCTCTGGAAGGTAAAAAAGGAGATCTTGCCGGTGCCCATCAATTTCTCCTGGTCCACACTGGTCAGGGCGCTGGTGGATTTACTGTAATAGTTGGTTGCATATCCCGTGAAATTGCTTGTGGTCCCCTGGTTATAGTTCAGGTTGGCCGTGATCTTCTCCCCGTCTTTGTGGAAAAGTTGAACCAGGCTGAACTGCCCCCCCGCGAAATTGAAATCGTGGGATCCGGAAGTATTGTTCTGCGTCAGGGTGCTGGTGGTTCCGGAAGAAAAAAGGCTGTCCTGTTCCCCCGAGATCGACTGGGTGGGGTCGAACTGCCCGTGGACCTTGATGGCCCCAACGGAAAGAGTGGTATAGTTGGTGGCGAAATAATCCAGACCGATCCTTCCGAAGGCAAAGCCTCCCCGAGTGCTGCTCGTATTATTCTGGTCAATGACGGACTGGGGATTACCGAAATAATTGTTCCGGTCGGTGACTCCGGTGGTATGGGAGACCATATGCATGTCCATGGCATTAGCCGAGACATTGATCTTCCCCTGGCGCAGGTTGATGTCACCACCCAGATTATAACCTCCGTTTTTGTCCGTCCCTGCCCTCAAATCTCCGTTCATCCCCTGTTTGCGCTGCTTTTTCAAGACGATATTGAGAATCCCCCCGCCTCCTCCGGAGGCATCATATTTCGCGGAAGGGTTGGTGATGATCTCGATGCTCTGGATATCGTCTGCCGGGATCTGGTTCAATTGCAGGGTGGTGGGCTGGCCATCCACATAAATCTGGGGGGTCTTGTTGCGCATGGTCACATTACCGTCCGCATCCACCAGGACAGAAGGAACATTTTTGAGCACATCCTGGGCGGTCCCCCCCACGCTTACCAGGTTTTTTTCCACATTGAAAACTTTTTTGTCCGCCCCCAGGGTGAGCAGGGGCTGGTTGGCAGTGACCGTGACGCCTTTGAGCTGGTTGGCATCCGGGCCGATCCGGATCCGGCCCAGGTCCTTGTCGAAGCTCGGCAGGTTATCGGGGTTAAAGGACCCCTGGCCGGTCTGGCCTGCGGGAGGCCTCCTGGACATGGTTGCGGCATTGAATTTCAGGATGGTGACGGGCAGGGTGATCTTGCGGTACCCCACCATGGAAATCTCGACCTTCAGGACCCCGATGATCGGAAGGTCCTCCAAGCTGAATTCCCCGTTGCCTCCGGTGGTGGTCCCTTTCAGCAGGATATCCTTGCGCGAATGGGTGGCCGTATCATATTTATTCTGCAGGACCAGGACCGTTGCTCCGGGAAGTGGGGTCCCGCCGAGGGAATCCTCCACCGTGCCGAAAATATGACCGATTGAAGGAATGGTCCGGGCACCCCCGCCACCCATGGGAAACTGGGCGCGGGCGGTCAAGCCACTCATCAGGACCAGGAAGATCAAAAAGACATTTTTCATGACTGACGGATTGTTAAAAGATTTCTTTTGCAACTGCGAAGCAAAGATAGGGGGGACCCCAGCGGGCATTGG
Organism: Chitinophagaceae bacterium; assembly: GCA_035531415.1. Taxonomy (GTDB): domain Bacteria; phylum Bacteroidota; class Bacteroidia; order Chitinophagales; family Chitinophagaceae; genus JANWKA01. Next base: position 2,818 of record DATKSX010000173.1, on the reverse strand, counting down.
GAAAATGAGACGAGTGGTAAAAATCCGGCGACGAAATGCCCCGGATCATTCCCCGGGCCGGTGGACCAGTTTCTGGAGGGATTCCCGGTAATTTTCACTGACCGGCAGCTCCATGGTCCCGAGGAAAAGGCTGTTTTTACGCACCGCGGTGATATGGGCCACGGAGACGATATAGGATTTGTGAATCCGCAGGAACTCCCCGGAAGGAAGTTCCTCCTCAATGCCCTTCATGCTCATCCGGGTCACCACCGGCCTGGGATTGTCCTGGAGGTGGATCCGGATATAATCCTTTAGTCCCTCAATCCAGGTGATCTGGCTGATCACGACCTTGAGCATGCTGTAATCGACATTGACAAACAGGTAATCAGGCCACTTGCGGTCATCTTCTCCTTTTTTGGCCTGTTTCAGCTGGAAGAACTCCTGGGCTTTGTTGCAGGCTTTGATGAACCGGTCCAGCGGTACGGGTTTGACCAGGTAATCTACCACGTCGAGGTTGAAGCCTTCCAGGGCATATTTTTCATAGGCCGTGATCAGGATGACCATAGGACGCTGGGCCAGGCTCTGGATGAACTGCAGGCCGGTCATCCCGGGCATTTGGATATCGATGAAGATCAGGTCTACCGGCTGGCTCTGCAGGACCTTGAGGGCCTCAAGGGCATTATGACAGCGGCCTACCTGCTGCAGGAAGGGGACCTTGCTGATATTGTCTTCCAACAACTCCAGGGCGAGTTCCTCATCATCTATGGCGATACAGCGCAGCATCAGCTAAAACGGATTTGAAGGGTAACGCTGAACCAGGGAGGGACGTTGGAGATCTCCAGCTTCTGGCGGGACCCATAAAGCAGGTTGAGCCTCCTGCGCACATTGGCCAGGCCGATTCCGGATCCCCGGTCCTTTTGGTCGCCGGCATCGGGGTTGAACTTGTTGCGCACGGTAAATTTCATTTGGTCGGAGTTCACCTCCATCCGGATGCTGATCTCCGGGTCCTCAATCATCCCGGTACCATGCTTGAACGCGTTTTCCACAAAGGGGATCAAAAGCATCGGTTCGATCTGGAACTGCCCCGGATCCATGTTCAGGTCTACAACCACCTTCATGTTGCGGCCGAAGCGCTGCTGCTGCAGGTCGATATAGCTCTGAAGATACTCCAATTCCTTATCCAGGGGAACTTTGTCCTCATCGGCCTCATAGAGCATGTATCGCATCAGAGAGGAGAGCTTGATCAGGGAGGTTTCGAGGTCCGGGGATTTTTTTCGGGCAAGAGCCACCATATTGTTCAGGACGTTGAACATGAAATGGGGATTGACCTGGGACCGCAACAGGCTGAGTTCGGTTTTGAGGTTTTCGTTTTCCTTTTCCTTGACCAGCCTTTCCACCCGCATCCGGTCCCCGATCAGCTTATAGGCCGTGCTCATAGCGATGATCATCACATAGGGGAAGATCAGGAAAGGGAAGACCAGGGTCATCAGCAATACCACGATCAGGGTATGGACCAGGGCAAAACGCCAGAAAGTCCGGTGATAAAGCAGCCTGGGCATAAACACGTAGGCATTGAGGTAGAACAACCCGATCATGGTCAGGTCGACCGCGATGTCCCAGGGTCCTGTGCCGGGATGAGCCCGTTTGGGAGCCGGATGGTGGACGTGGGCGAACACGGGGCTGAGCAGGATGGGGAGGGAAATGAACAGCACCCAGAAGGCGGTTTGCAGCAGTACGACGATCCAGGTACGCTGATACCATGCAATTTTCATCCCCCAAAATTAGGAAGGCCAGGGCTCAGTTGGAGGTCCCGGAATCCATTTAGCGACCAAACCTGGATTTTCGTCGACGATCCGGGCAACGCTTCCTATGCATTCAGGAAGGTTTTTATTAACATTATGTTTCTAAATTCCCGGTTATGGTTTTCTCCATCAAACCCATGCTCCTGGTTCTTATTCTGGCTGCTCCCTGGACCAGTTGCCATCAACCTTCCGTCCCTGCGGCCAACAAACTGGACACCACCGGGGCTCCGGTGCTCACCATCAACGGGTTCCGATTCCGGGACCTGGACCGGAACGGGAAGCTGGATCCCTATGAAGACAGCCGCCAACCGGTGGAAGCCCGCATCAGTGACCTGCTGGGCCGAATGACCCTGGAGGAAAAAGCAGGGATGATGTTCATTAACGGCGTCCGGGTAAGCCCGGACGGCTCCCTTCAGGACAGCCCTCCCGGGCCCGGGGTGCGGTCCCTTGGACAACCGGTCCGGGAGCTGCTTCTCGCCAAGCACATGACCCATTTCAACCTGTGGGCCATTCCCGATCCCGCCATCCTGGCCTTATGGTATAACCGCCTTCAAAAACTTGCAGAAGGCACCCGCCTGGGCATCCCGGTGACCATCGCATCAGATCCCCGGAGCGCTTTCACCAACAATGCAGGCATGTCAATCGCCGCCCGAGGATTTTCCCAATGGTGCGAACCCATTGGATTTGCTTCCATCGGGGACAGTACCTTCATCCGGCAGTTTGCGGACATGGTCCGCCGGGAATACCTCGCAGTGGGAATCCGGGTGGCCCTGCATCCCCAGGCCGACCTGGCGACCGAGCCGCGATGGCCGCGGATCGCAGGAACCTTCGGAGAGGACGCGGGGCTGGCTTCCCGAATGGTCCGTGCCTATATCCTGGGATTCCAGGGAGAGCGGCTCACCGATTCCTCGATAGCCTGCGTGGTCAAGCATTTTCCGGGCGGGGGTCCCCAGAAGGAAGGACTCGATCCCCATTTTGACTTTACCCTTGGGCAGGTTTATCCTGGCCATAATTTCCGCTACCATCTCATCCCTTTC
>DATKSX010000172.1:0-4511 GCA_035531415.1 Chitinophagaceae bacterium | reverse complement strand
TGCTGACCGGCACGACGCTGAACCAGGAGAAATACTCCGAAATACCCCCCGCAGGTGATCAGCAGGAGCAATACCATGGACAGTGCGTAAAATCTTTTCAATGGCAATTTTAAGTGCGGGAAATTAACAAAATTTTGTATTAGATTAAAAAAAATATTACTTTAACCAAATCCTGAGGCCCAAACTGGGCTCCAGGGGCTGGTCGCCGGGACCTTTCCAAGTCAATCCGATGAAATCGCCCTTGTTCCTTTTATGGTTCCTTTTCCACCAGGCACCAATTTCCCCTCTTTCCCCGAAGGCCTTCCAATCCATCCCTTCCTTCCAGGTCAGCATCCTGTATACCATTCAGCCAGAGGGATATACCCTGGATTACATCGTCACCCCCGACAGCCTCCGGGTGCATTACCGCTGCCTGTTTACCAGGTGCAGGGATTCCGTGCTTTACGGGATCCCGTTGGACGGCCAAAACGCATCCGGATATTACCAGTTTGTTCGCCAGCTTCGGCTGGATCCCCTGCAAAACCTGAATGAGACCAAGGGATCCGACCGCGTGACCGTTCTGGTCCAGATCCGGTGCAGCGGTCAACCGCCCCAGACCCTGCTGACGGTCCATCTGGATCAGCCTGTCATCGCCAGTCTGATCACCAGGACCAATAATCTGATCCCGAACCCGGCTTACCGGTTCAGCGTTCCTAATTCTCCTTAATAATCACTTTATCCCGGAAGGGGCCGAAAAAAAATCTAATTTTAGCTTCCTGATTCCCGTAGATGAAACGATTGGCTTCCATGCTCCTGTTGGGGGTTTTTCTGTTATCCGCCGCCGCCACCCTCCTGCTTCAGGCCTGGGTGGGGGTACCCGGATTGACAAATCCGGATAGGAAGGGGGCCCCCTCGGTACTTTCCATCAGGCCGGAGGTCGAACTCCCATACCTGCCTGAAACCCGCCTGGAGCGTGGGCTTTCCGGGGAGTTGTTGCGCAATGGCCACCATTACCGGGAACTCGGTTACCGGTATCAAGGGGATACAATTTATGTGCGCATCTGCCCGGAAGTTCCCTCCGGTAGGCTCACCAGGGCCTTGGTCCGGATCATCAAAATCCTTCCTGCTCCTTCCAAAACACCCCTTGGTCCCCGCAAAGGCCAGACCGCCCCGACAAGAATCCTTTTAATGCAACCCCGTTACCGGGACCAGACCCTGTTGCAGGAGACCCTCCGTTTCTGTTTTTCCGGCGGCCCGGGCGGACCCCTGGTCCATCGTCCCCATACCCCATCTTCCCCGCCTCCGGACCTCCAAGGCCCAGCATTTTGTGCATGATTTTTTTCTCCAAGCCTAACTGAAAAATTCGACCATGAGATCCTTTCCCGGGAAATTCAGATACGCCATACCCCTCCTGTTTATATTTCTGGTTTCCTGCCAGAAGAAAAAAGATTACAAAGAGGTTTTCCACGATCCTTTCCTGTACGAGAGTACGGTTCATGCCCTGAACTATGCCGTGATCTATGACATATTTTCACCTCCCGTCGCCTCCCGGATATTCGCATATTCCTGCATCGCGGGCTATGAGACCATGACCCGGAGCAATCCTGGCCTGCCCAGGCTCGACGGGAAGGTCCCAGGCCTGAATAATATACCGGATCCCCCGGCGGGCGCTTCGGTGGACTTTGAGTTCGCTTCCCTGATCGCCCTTTCCACGGTGGGTCAGGCCCTGATCTTTACGGAAGACAAGATGAACCATTATATGGACTCGGTGCGGACCCTGGCACAACAGTCCACGATGAGCCCGGCGATGTACCAGGCTTCCATTGATTACGGGAAAGCAGTGGCGGATTCCGTCCTGTCATGGTCGAAAAAAGATGTTTATGCCCAGACCAGGGGTATCCAGCACACCATTTCCCATGAGGACGGCCATTGGGTTCCTACTCCCCCGGGATATTTTGCAGCAGTGGAACCCGCCTGGGAATCCATCCGTACGATTGCTCTGGACAGCCCCAACCAGTTCAAGGTCCCCGGACCCATCCCCTTCAGCAAAAAACCAGGCAGCCCATTTTATAACATGGTCAAGCAGGTGATGGACACCGTGAATTCCCTGAATAAGGAAAGAAAATGGATCGCCAATTTCTGGGATTGCAACAGCTTCGCCCTCCATGTGGAAGGCCATCTCATGTTCGCCACCAAGGCGATGACCCCCTGCGGGCACTGGATGGAGGTTACAGGAACCATCTGTAAACTAAAACATGCGGATTTCGGCCATACTGCGGAGACTTATGCAGGAACTTCCATCGGCATGTTTGACGGATTTATCACCTGCTGGTGGGCTAAATATTACTGGGACCTGATCCGCCCGGAAACCTATATTAATGAATACATCAATCCGGACTGGAAGCCTTACCTCCAGACCCCTCCTTTCCCCGAATATTATAGCGCCCATTCCACCATTTCTGCTGCCGCGGCCACGGTCCTGGGCAGGCTATATGGAAACAACACCGCATTTCGGGATTCTTCAGAAAGAGATTGGGGATGGCCCGACCGGCATTTCAACAGCATGGACGATGCTGCCAACGAAGTTGGGATGAGCCGGTTCTTCGGTGGGATCCATTATTTCAATTCGGTAATGGAAGGCACAGTGGTGGGGAAAAAGGTGGGTAATCTGGTGATGGATAAACTGTTCACCCCTCCCCGGTAAATCGGTCCGGGGTTAGGATAAGGAGCAAAAGGTCAGGATCCTCTGTGCCTGGGACAGAATTTAGCCGGTTTCCAGACCAGTTCGGTGCACCGGGTGCCGTCCGGGAAACGGTAATGACATTGTTCCAACTTGGAGGAGTCGATCCGGGTTCCCGGATGTTTGGCAGTGGGTCCGTTCTTGGGGCCATGTCCCAGGGAAAATCCAGAAAGCAAGACCAGCAGTAAGAGTTTCATAGTTGTTGATTAATTAGGTTATTAGGTATAATCGGCCGGGATCGGCAGGAACGGCAGGATGGGAAGGAGTTGATCTGGTTTTTCAATGCGGTTCTGATTCATAAAAGTAACCTGGATTTAGACCCCTTTCCGGTCTCCTTAGGGAATGCCGGAGAATAACCCGGGAAAGCCGGGAATTGGGAGTTAAAAGCAGGGCTGGGGGTCTGCCTGGAGCTTGAAGTTCCCCTTTGGACGGTGGGAATTACCGCGCCTGTGCCTTAACTTTCGACAAAAACACGCCCATGACCAAAAGATCCCTTTCGTTTTTAAGCCTTCTCCTGTTGCTGGTGGGCTCCATTGCTCCCGCAGGAGCCCAGTCTACCCACCCTTACCCAAAATCATATTTCCTGCTTGCAGGAACCTATGGCCCGGCAGACAGCAACAGCATTTTCGTGTACCGCTTTAACCCATCCACCGGGGGTGCCCGTTGGGTAGGAGCCGTAAAAGGGATCGAAAATCCTTCCTTCATCAACTTTTCACCCGACCACCGCTTCCTGTATGCGGTCAGCGAGACCCATGGGGGAAAGGGCGGATCGGTCTTTGCTTATTCTTTCAACCGGAATTCCGGAGCTCTGCGGGTACTCAACAGCCAGCTTTCCCAGGGAGATGATCCCTGCAATATCACCACGGACCATACCGGCCGGTGGCTCTTCGTAGCGAATTATTCCAGTGGAAGCTTCACGCTGTTTCCCCTGGGAAAGGACGGAAGGATCGGGCCCGCCTCCCGCAATATTCAGGATCATGGCCATGGATTCAATCCCCAAAGGCAGGAAGGCCCCCATGTCCATTGCGTCCTGGTCGCCCCAAACAACCGGGATGTCTTTGTTTCCGATCTCGGGCTGGACCGGCTCTTCACCTATGAGCTGGATCCTGCCACAGGCCATTTGGTTGCGGGAAACCCGCCTTATGCCACTGTGGTGCCTGGAAGGGGCCCCCGGCTCCCCATTTTCTCCAACGACCACCGGTATGTCTACCTGATCCAGGAAATGGGAGGCACCATTACCCAGTTTGATTACCATTCCGGAAAACTGACCACTGTAGCCACCGTTTCCACGATTCCGGCGGGGTATTCCGGGACTTTCACCGGGGCTGACCTGCACTGTTCCCCGGACGGAAAATTCCTGTATGCCTCCAACAGGGATGCCCTCAACGACCTGGTCTGGTTCCGGATCGATCCAAAGAACGGCCATCTCAGCTTTGCAGGAAGCACTTCCTCCCTGGGAAAGACCCCCCGGTATTTTTTGATCACTCCGGATGGAAGGTTTGTATTGGTCGGCCACCAGAACAGCGGCGATATCGTCGTATTCCGCCGGGATGTCCGAACCGGTAACCTGACTCCGACCCCGGAAAGAATCCCGGTCGCCCATGCCGTCTGCCTTCAACTTGTTCCCGAAGGGAGCTAGCCCTTTGAAAGACCTATGAATGCCAGGGTATCCATCCCCGGGTTCATGGAATTGGCTTAAAAAGGCTTATGCAGACCTGGTCCGGATCTGGACTTCAAGGGACAAAACCTCGGAATAAAAAGAAAGGGCGGGATTTTCCCGCCCTTTAAAATT
>DATKSX010000171.1:0-3468 GCA_035531415.1 Chitinophagaceae bacterium | reverse complement strand
GTCCCGATGAGCAAACTGGTGATTGAAGGTGACTTCTGATTCCACCCAGAGGAGGATCAGGACAAAGCAGGCCACTCCGATGGCGAGGCCGAAAAGGTTGATCAGACTGTAAGCGCCGTTTTTCCGGATATTTCTCCAAGTGACCCGAAAAAAATGATTCATACCCTATTGTTTGAAAATTTTTTCTTTCCGGAGCAGGTAATGGAATAACCGGTCCTCCCTGGCCCGGGAATTCGGAAAGGTCCCGGTATCCGAAACCCCGGGGCAGGTACCTGAAGCTGGTCGAAGGCCGGCCAGGCTGGCACCAGCAAGGGATGATCTAGGCTGAATAGGGCTCCTGATTGCCGGTGGCCCGCCTATTAGAATGACCCGGTCAAACCAATATATTTTCCGTAACGGTCTGGCCATCCAGCATCCTTATGATCCGGTGGCTGAACCGGGAGTCGTGTTCGCTGTGAGTCACCATAACGATCGTGGTGCCCTGTTCGTTGAGGTCGGTTAGTAATTGCATCACCTCGTTCCCATTGGTGGAATCAAGGTTCCCGGTAGGTTCATCCGCCAGGATGAGCTTGGGATGGTTAACCACCGCGCGGGCCACCGCGACGCGTTGCTGTTGGCCGCCGGAGAGTTGCTGGGGATAATGGTTGCGCCGGTGCATGATCTGCATTTTATCCAGCACCTCCTCTACCCTGGTTTTTCGTTCCCCGGATTTCACCCCGGTATAGATCAGGGGCAATTCCACATTTTCGAAAACCGTGAGCTCATCGATCAGGTTGAAGCTCTGAAACACGAATCCGATATTATGTTTGCGCAGGTTGGCCCTTTTGCGTTCATTGAAATGAGCCACTTCGGTGCCGTTAAAAAGGAAGCTTCCTTCGTCCGGGTCATCCAGGAGGCCCAGGATATTGAGCAGGGTGGATTTACCGCAACCCGAAGGTCCCATAACGGCAACGAATTCCCCCTCGGCTACCTCGATGGAAAGCTTGTTGAGGGCAACCGTCTCCACTTCCTCAGTACGGTAAATCTTTTCGAGATTGGTGATTTTGATCATGTTTTGCATATCGGATCCTTTTTAAAAAATTATTGGTTTAAACAGGCTTCATTTATTCAGAACCAGGGTCTGGACATTGCCATAAGTGTCATAGCTTGAAGTGATCACCTTGTCTCCCGGTTTCAAACCGGAAAGCACCTCATAATAATCCGGATTCATGCTTCCCAGCTGGATGTTCACCCGCGAGGCAGTTTTCCCATCCTTGCTCAGTTTGAAGATCCAGTTTCCTCCGGTCTGCTCGAAAAATCCACCTCTGGGAAGCAGAATGGCCTGTTTGGCATCGCTGAGGGCCAAAAGGACCTGGAGGGTCTGGCCCCGGCGAAGGCCGGTCGGGGCCTTCCCCACAAAGGACATATCGACCTGGAATCGGGCATCAACCACTTCGGTGTATATTTTTTTGATCTTGAGATTGTAGGTAGAATCGGCATAGGAGAAAGTGCCTGTCAGCCCATCGTAAATCCGGTCAATATAATGTTCATCCGGTTGCACCTGGACCTTGAAGCCGTTCACCATGTCGATCTGGCCCAGCCTTTCTCCCTTGTTTTTGTTTTCCCCGATCTCGGCATCCAGGGAGGTTAGTTCCCCATCCACAGGCGCCCTGACAATAAGTTCTCCCACCTCCTGGCGCATCAGGTCCAGAGACCTCTGTGATCCCTGGTAGGACTGCTTGGCCTGGGTAAGCTGCTGTTCCTGGCTGAGAGAATCCTCCGAAAGCACCTGTTCCATCAGCTTCTTTTTACGCTCCTGGTATTCATGCAGGTTCTTGGCCGACTGGTACTCCTGGAAGCCGATCGCCTTTTCTGCATATAGATGGGAGTCGAGATTATATACCCGGGTAGCTTCAATCAGGTTATTCTCCGCGTCGGCAAGGGAATTCTGGTTGGTGATCATGTTCTGCTGGGCAGCGTTGCGGGCGATTTCCATCTGGGTCAGCAGGTTGAATACCGCAGTCTGCTGGTTGATCAGCTGCAGTTCCAGTTCCGTGTTGGAAAGCCGGAGAATGGGATCTCCCGCTTTCATCATCGCCCCTTCCTCCACATATTTTTCCTCTACCCGGCCTCCCTCCTGGGCGTCCAGGTAGATGGTAGTGAGGGGCAGCACCACGCCATTGACCACGATGGATTCCTGGAAGTTCCCTTTAGTCACTTCACTTACTGTGATCCGGTCCGTGTTGACGTCCAGCTTGGAACCTCCCGAGGTGTAATAAATGCTGGCTGCGATCAGCAACACAATCCCCAAAATTCCACCAATCGTCAGCAGGCGTTTGGTGGACCATCTTTTCTTTGGTATGGCTCTATCCAAAATCTCGATTTTCCCGGTTAAGGATGAAAGTTCCGGACAATGGTTACATCAAATATATGCCAGAAAGAAGCATATTGATAACCAATTAGTTATGATTATTGAATCAGATCCAATTGTCCGTATCCGGACACCCTTTGTCCGGTTCCGATACATGGTTGCCGCCCGGTATTATTGAGGCCTTCGGCAATTACCCCGGCCCTTTCTGCTCCGGGACCGGGGCCGGGGATTCTGATAATAATGGTAACATTGCAGCAGTTATTCCCCTTACTTCTATCCTTTATGCAGTTGAAACAGGCCAGCCTGCTGGTGATTGACGATGATCCGGATGTGCTCACCGCCGTGAAGTTGTTACTCAAAACGGAAACCCGTGAGGTGGTCACTGAAAAAAGACCGGAGCAGATCCGGAGCTTGATGTCAAGCCGCCATTTTGACCTGATTCTGCTGGACATGAACTTCGACAGCTCCATCAACACCGGAAACGAGGGACTTTACTGGCTGAAAAGGATCCGGGAATGGGATACCGATATCACTGTGGTGATGATCACTGCATACGGGGATATCAATCTCGCCGTCCGTTCCGTCAAGGAGGGAGCCGCTGATTTCATCGTAAAGCCCTGGCATAATGAACGGCTTCTGGAAACCCTGAGCGAAACACTGCGCCGGAAGTCCTGGGCAAAGAACCCGGGCCAGATGCCTTCCGCACACCTTCCTTCCTCTATGGAATTGCTCGGGGAATCCGAGCCCATGCATGAGATTTTCTACCGGATCGAAAAGGTTGCGGTAACCGAGGCCAACATCCTGATCCTTGGAGAAAACGGGACGGGGAAAGACCTGATCGCCAAAGCCATCCACCAGCAATCCCTCCGTGCCGAAAAACCATTCGTCAAGGTGGATATTGGCGCCCTGACGGAAAGCATTTTTGAAAGCGAACTCTTCGGCCATAAAAAGGGAGCATTCACTGATGCCGGGGAAGACCGTGAAGGAAGGTTCGAGACAGCCCATGGGGGAACCCTGTTTCTGGATGAGATTGGAAATATTTCTCTCCAGCAACAGGCGAAGCTCCTCAGTGCGCTGCAAAACCGTCAAATCAACCGTCTGGGTTCCAATGAGGCCAT